>CALGGP010000393.1 GCA_937915885.1 uncultured Selenomonadales bacterium
GGGGCGCTGACGCCGCAGGGTGGGTACCACTACCCTCGGTTGGGCGCCGACACAGGGGGCGGGAGCGGCATCGGCGCCCCTCAAGACTGCCGATCGCCGTCAACCGTCGCTCCGCCACATTCGCTTTTTACTTCAACCGCGCGTTGTCTACGTAGAAGTGCTTCGCATTCACGTGGTAGCCCTCCGTCGGCGGCACTATCTCCGTTTGCGACAGCATATCCTCTAACGTGCTCGCATACGTCGGATTCTCGCTCTCATTCACCAGCGTCTTATATTGAGCGTCCGCCGCAAGGTACGCCGCCACACTCGCATACGCCCCGAATTTCTGATCCAGCGCGTAAGCGTTCGTCGTCGCCAGGTACGCATCCGCACTATCATAATCACTGTACTTGCTCATCAGCTGTCCTTGCCGCGTCGTTATCATGTACGCGTCTAAATCTTCGTAGCCCACAAATTTTTGATACTCGGGCTCCGTCACCAGCGTCCGCGCGTTGACTATGTAGTACGCCTCCCCGCTGTCAAAGCCCGCATACTTCGCCTCGTATGTCGACAGCTTCTTCGCTTGCGTCTTCGTCAACGCCTTGTTATGCGCAGGGTCTTGCTCGTTCGCCAATTTCTTCGCCTGATATTCCAACATCGTCGCATATTGGCTCGTGCATTCGCTTCGGATCCGACGCGTCGTCGTCAAATACGCGCTAAAGTCTTTGTCCACCTCATTGCGATAGTCATTGTAGCCTTCTTTGATGCTCTCATACTCCGCATATTCCGATGTCGTCTTCGACTTCAAATCCGCATACGCTTCCTTGCCCGCTTCGTACGTCGCATATTCCTCGCCGATTCGCTCTTCATACTCCGTCACTCGCGCTTTCAAGCCCGCTACGTATGTGCCCGCGTAATCCTCCGTCGGCGCTATGATCCCTTGATCTATCCATTGATGAATCAGCGTCTCTTGATCGACGTATTTCACGCCCGTTTGATACGACGCCGTTTGCTCCACTTTGCCCAACATTCCGCTCTTCGATACGTGGACTTCGCCGTCCGTGCTCGACAACGCTCCTATCTTCAACGTCCCGTTGTACGGTCCGCTAAGATAGATGTCGCCATTTGCATTCACTTCCACCGCATTCGACGCGTCTATCGTCAGCGGCGTCTCTTTGCTGTCGCCCACTCTTCCGTTCGCGCTCGTCAATACTATCGTCTTGCCCGTCGACCCGTTTTGCCCGAGAATATTTCCCGTCGTCGTTACCGTCACGTCGCCGCGCTTCGACCCGTCCGACGTCGCACTCTTGACCCCCTCGCCTCCGAAGAAGATATCTCCCGGCAACGCATAGCCCGCCGTCGTCCCTCCGACCACATTGATATCGATGTCGCCGCCGCCGCTCGATTCGATGTCCAACGGAATCTCATCGTAGTACTTCTTCAGGTCTTTATCATACCGACCCATCGTCTCTATGTTGATCCCGCTTATGTCGTTCAGCGCGTGGATCGTCGCTCCGCCCGTCTTTATCAGCGTGCCCCCCGCTTGGTACACTCCGCCGTGATAGCTGTTGAGCGTCAACAACGCCTCCCCGTCGCTCATTGACACGTCACCGTTGACATACAAGCTGCCGCCAGAGTTGACCGTCACCGGACCCGTCCGCCGTCCGAAGAAGCCCACCGTAATCGGCTTCGACGCGTTGATGTCAAACGTGTACGTCTGTTGACTGCCGTAGATGTACTTCCAATCCAGCGTGAAGATGTATTTGTTCGCGATAATCGCCGAGATCACTTTCGTATCGCGCGCTATCAGGATCGGGCCCGTCGTATCCAATAACACCGAGTCCGCCTTCAAATTCATGTTGTCGTCCGTCGAGCCGCCCGTCTGCAGGAAGCCGCCCTTGTCAAGCTCGCTCCTGTCGTCCGTCGTTCGAGGCGTCGTGTCTTTCTCCCATTCCTCGATCCTGTCTTTCGCCGCACCCGTCGGGATCACCAGTCCGAACAGAAAGTCCGTAAACAGGATGCCCAACCCCGCTTCGCGGTGATGATAAATGTGCTGCGTCATCGTCTTTTCGCCTTGCGCCCAATAATAGCGCATTCCCGTCGCGGGCTCGTAGATCGTCGTCGCCGGGACCCCCGTATCCGTGTCAAGGTAGCCTATATTGTTATCCGTCGTCGTCGCCAAGCCGTAGATTTTCTCCATGCCCGCGTCCGTCGCTCCATGCTGCTTCAACAGCGAGCTGTAATTATTGATCACCAGCGTTTGTCCCGGCGTATACTCCGTACGCGTGTCAAGCGCCGTGTCGACGATCGTTATCTTGCCCGACCGCTCGTTGTTTATGATCGTGCCCGTCTCCATCGGCAGGTCGGTGTTGTTGTTGACCGCTATCGATGCATAGCCGTTGGCGGCATAAATCCGCCCGCTGCCCGTCGACGCTATTCGACCGCTCAGATACACCTTGCCCCCGCCCGTCACTACAGGCTCCATCACCAGTTTGTTGTCCGTCGCGTCGTAGTACACAGGCAACTCGTAATCGCAAAAGCCCTGCTTCGCGTTGTACACCGCGCCCGCCGCGTTGACTGCATACCGCCCGCTCGAATCCTTCATTCGGAGGTTGAGCGCGTCCGTGTTGTTTTCGGCAAGCTCCGTCTTCAACGTTTCGATGTCCGCATCTTCGACCGTCGCCGTGTACGTGTCATAGCCCGCTTGTATTATTCCGTTGACGTTGATATCAAGGGCGGCCAGATAGATATTATTGCCCGCAATTCGACCGTTGACCGCGTTGCCCGCTTGATTTTCGATGTTGTTCGTCCCGCCGTTGACCGCGTTCTCTTTGACCGTATACGTCTTGCTGTCGTTTTTCGTCAAGTTGAGCTCGTCGTGCGCTTTGTTCACCGCCGCCGTCGCATCCGCGCGGAGCACGTACTCGGGATTGCCTCCGACATTCACCATGCCCTCGATGTAGCCCTGATTGATCGTACCCTGCGCTTCGATGTAGATGTTACGACCGTTTACGTTCGCCGTCGACGCCGCGCTTATCACATTGTTGTTCTCGTCGTATTCGATCGGGCCCGCTATGTCGATGTCGCCGCGCGTGTTCGTTATCCGAACGTCCCCGTTGACATTGTCGATGTTGCCCAGTATACGAAGGTCGGGGTGCGGAGTGTAGTCGTCGTCAAGCGACCGATTGTTGGGCTCCGCAGGTGACGAAATGCGGAGCGTCGAGATGTCGGGGTTGTTGTAGATCGTGACATTCCCCGCGCCAGACAGCATCGCCGTATCCAGTTTGATTGTATCGGCAATTCCTTCCTCGCCCGCATACGCCACCGCGTGACCTTTGACGTTCACGTTGCCGCTCTCGCCGCCCAGTCGGATATCGTTCACCTTGAGGTACGCGTTCGACGTATTTGTGATCGTCAGGTTCGGAGCGCCCTTCGCCGCTATCGAGCCCGTGCCCTTGACGGCGGCGGTGTTCAGATTGACGTTGCCTCCGCTCAACGCTATATCGCCCAGCTCGATGGAACGGACGTATATCCCGCCCGTCAACAACGTCGAGCCCGTGTTCAAGCCCAGCTCGCGCATCTTCTCTTCGATCCGCTCGATCTCCATTTGGAAGCCCGATATCACCGACGTGTTGTCCTCGCTCGATTGCTCGCCCGTCGTATATTGGTCGATTAACTTCAACAGCGCTTGGCGACGGCTATCCAGCGCGGTGGCATAATCGAAGTCGTCTTCGGTGGTTTTAAGGTCGATGTCCGATTCGACCGTGAGCTTGCCGTTGTTATCCGTGCCGAAGATGTTATATCGCTCGGGGACGACCTTGCCGCTGATATTCACCGCGACATCTTTCACCGCGCTGCCCGCCGTCAACGACCCGTTCACCGTCACGTAGTTCGTATTCACGCCGTCCTTTTCCTTTTGGCTCTGATCGTTCGCGCCGCCCGTTCCTAAAATGTTTGTCTCGTATGTGCCCTGCTCTACTTCCTTGTCCGCTTTGCTCAGATCGGGCACGCCCGTCCCGTCAAATTTCTCCAGATTCGAGTAAAGTCCCGTCCGACTGCTGTAAAGGAATTCCACCTTCCCGCCGTCGGCGCGCATATTGATATCACGACCGCTGTCTATCGACCCGTCCACATTGATCGCATTGTTCTCCTTCAGACTGATATTCGCCACCGGACTTGATATCTGCAACAGCGTGTAATTGTTCGATTCCGTCACCGTCTTTATGTACACCTGCCGCGCTTTGTCATCGAAGAACGCGTCCTTCGTGCCGCCCGCTTCCAGGTCGAAGTTGCCGCCCGTCGACAGATCGCCCTTCACATCGATGTAATTCTTCCGATCCAGATCGTTGTTCGTGTGATTGATAAGCACCGCCATTACGCCGCCGTTGGTTCCCTTCGACGAGCTGTCCACGTTGAGCAGATCGTATGCTTTGACGGTGAAATCACTCTCGCCCGTCGCCGTCGCCTTCGATCCCGCTGCAAATCGTACCTCATTGTCCGTCGTGATCGCCGTGTCCGCGTATGCTCCAACGCCGTTGATCAGTCCGCCGCCCGCCGCATTGATCTTATTCATCAAATTGCCGTCCGACTTCGCCGTATACGTCTGCGCGCCCGAAGTCGTGATCGTCGCGCCCGCATTGACGTCCGTGTACGCTTTCTTGTCGACGACCACATCAGACGAGAGTTTGTCGCCCGTCAGCGCTCCCCCGTAATAATCCGCCAGCAAGAAGCTCTCATCTCCTTTGTAGCCGTCCGTCTTAAACCTATTGAGCGCGTTCACTTCGATCGAGCCCGCCGTGATCTCCGCGTTGTCGGTTACCGTCGCTTGCGTCGTTCCTTTGATGTTGCTGTCGGCATAAACGCCCGCGCCGCCCGCAAGTCCGCCGTGACCCTGTCGAGCGTATCCTCTGACCGTGTCGTCCGACGTCGCGTTGATCGACATCGCTCCGCTGATATTCCAATTGCCGCCCACCTTCGCCGTAACGTCGATATTGCTATCGTTCTCCGTCGTCGACTGCGATGCGATATCCAAGATGCCGCCCGTGCCGCCCGTCGCCTTCAAATCCGTCAGGTTCGTGTTCGTCGCATTCACCGTCAAGCTGCCCGCCTTGTTTTCTATCGACGTGCCAGACCCGATCTCCGCAATCACTTTGTCCTTCGCGTCGATTTTCGCCCTGTCGCGTCCGCTCGACGCCAATATTCCTATCGTATAGCCGTTCGAGTATGCATCACGGATCGGTTGCGACAGACTGTCCACATTGATCGCCGTGCTGTCATTGTACTTTTGACTGCCCACCTTGACTGAAGTCGTCGTTTCCGTCGTGACCTTCGCCGTGTTCGGCTCCGTATCTATCGAGATGCCGCCGCCGTTGATCGAACGAAGCTCCGCATTCGCCGCCGTCCGCGTTCTGTCACTCGAGCCCGTTTGCGCCTTGTAATTCACCGTCGACGTATCGAAGCGGTTGCCGCTGCCCACCGCGACCTCTGCGCCGCCCTTGAGCTCCGTCTCCGCCTGCACGTATGTAAAGCCCACCACTTGGATCGACCCCGTCGGCGAATACGTTCTCAACTTCGGATCTGCCTCCGCCGTCAAACTTACCGACGAGCCCGCAAATCGATTGTTACCGTCGTTGACCAGCACCGACGCCTTGTTGTTATCCCGCGCCGTCGTCATCGTCGAGGCTACCACCAACGCGCCGCCGCTTGCGCTCTCCGCTTCCACATACGCCTCGTTCGCGCTTCGCGCCTTCACATTCAACGCGCCCGTCGCCGACAGATCGCTCGTGATTCCGTCTTCGCGCGCGCTGTTCTCGATCATAACGGTCGTTGCGCTTTCGTTGGTGCTCTTTGCCGCCGTCACCGGCACGCCCACCACTCCGATGTTCACGCCTAAATTCTCTGCGTCCGTCTTTGCGTCGTCCGTCGCCGTGAGGTTCATATCGCCGTTCGTCGCCGTCACATTGCTGCCCTTCACATCGATTACCGTCTCGCCCTTGAGCTGCACAGAGTTATAGCCCACGCCCACTTCAAACATGCCCACTCCGACTTCGTACACCTCTGTCTTGAGCCCGTCTTTTTCTTGCGTCTGCGTCGACCCGATGTCCACCGTCCCGCCTGTGATGTCCGACGTTGTCAACAGCGTTTTCGTCTTATGATTGACGTGCAGTATGTTGTCGCCGACCGCCACGCCCGCCAAGCCGCCCAGCGCTCCGCTGCCGTTGACTATATCTCCGTCGTTTTTCTCCGTCGAGTTGATCTTCAATGCGCCGCCCGCCTTCAGCGTCGAGCCCGCCACATTCGTTATCACTCCTTCGCTCTTGACGGCTGCCGTCGATACTTTCACTTTTTCCTGCGATTCTTTCAACGCCTCTTTATCGGCTGTGCTCATTCCGTGGATTTCGTCCGTGTCTACTAAATCCTCATTCGCCTTGTCCATGTGCCCGTCGAGCACCTTCCGCGTATACGCGCTGTCTATGTCGCCCACATTCGAGTTCACCGTCGTCACCATCACATTGATTGCCGCGCCCGTGCCCGCGCCGATGCCCGCCAGCCCCGCCGCTACCAACGTGCTGTCGAAGTTCCGAACCTCTTTCGTGTCCACATTCAACGCGTCCGTTGCCTCGAGCGTCGAGCCCGTGATGTTCGCGTTGGTCGTGTTGTTGATCGTATTGACGTTGACCACCGCGCCCACGCCCGCCAACGATCCGAAGGCGCCCGCGCCGCCGTCCACCTCCAAATCTATGTTGTCGGTCGTGGTGACGTTGATCGTCCCCGCTTTGACTGTCGAGTTGTCTATCGAGCTCTGCGTTGTCGTCTCCATGCTGTTGACGGCTATATCGCCCGCCACCCCCGCGCTTATTGCTGCCACCGCCCCGCCTATCGAGAACAGGTCGTTGTTGATTCGACTGCTGTTGACTGTGCTTATGTTTGCCGTCGACGTGTCGGCTCCGAGCAGTTTCGCGTTGGTGATGTCGTTTTTGACGGTGGCGTCGTCCTGCGTGACTGCTATACCCGTGTTCAGCGAGCCCGCCACGCTTTCCTCGGGGTTGAGCGCGATCGACACCCCCGCCGCCACGTTCAGCGTATTCGCGTTCAGGGAATGCTCCGAGCCCACGTTCGCGTCGCCCGTATAATTCACGTTGACGTTGTTGACCTTGGCGGTGGTGGTCGAAGTGTTTGAATTGGAGGCGACATTGTCGGCGGTCTCGAGCGCAAAGCTGTCGTCGACGGCAACCGCGGCGTTGAGCAGGAAGTCGGAGATGCCTTGCTTGCTGACCGCGTTGACGTTGAAATTCTTCGCCGCTATATCAAGCGCCGTCTCGCCGATGTTGTTGACCGACGCTGTAACATTGCGCTCGACATCCGTCACGCCCACAGAGAAGCCCGCCGCAAAGTTCGCCGCGCCCGCCGCGCCTCCGATGAAGCCGCCCTTGTTGGTGTAATCATAGGCGCCGACATTGACCGAGCCCGCTTTGCCGTTGAGCGCCGCGTTGATGCTGTTATCGAAGGCGGCTTCCGTCTTGCCGCCGATCTTGACGAAGTTCAGCGAGCCCGCAATGCTGACGCCGGTATCGCTGAATTGCACTGCCAACGACGCCAGATCACTGCTCAAGCCGTGCGTGGAGCTGGCGTCGACTACGATCCCCGACAGATTTTCCGACGTCCGATTGTCGGCAAGCCCGCCCGCCGACCACGTGTTGTCGTCGACGGCTTTGCTGATCATGGCGCCGTCTTTGATGCCATGATTGACCGCAATCAGATCGTCCGTCGAATCGGAGCCCGCAACGCTCAAGGTCGAGCCCGTCACCTTCGCCGTTGTGTCGCCGTTGATCTTATTGTTGGAAGCAGAGATGCCCAAGCCGACGGTGCCGTTAGAGAGCTCGACGGCGCCCGCGTAATTGGCAAGAATGTCGTCCGATTGCGAAACGACGCCGAAGTTCTTTGTCGCCGAGGCGTTGACGTTCTGAACGAGTGCGCGAGTGTTTGAATCGATCTGATTATGAGAGCCCGAGCCTGCGGCGGTGAGAATAGCACTTTCGCCGATGTTGAGAGAGCCCGAGCCGACGCCGCCGGTGATATCTTGATTGGACGCCGCGCGGATGTCGACATTGCCGAGTGCACTCGCGGTTTCGTTGAGCATGTCGTTTTTGAAGAAGGCGTCGGTGTCCTGATTGATTTTGGAGACGGCAACGCCGACGGTGCCTGTGATGGTGGCATTTCTGGAGCCCGCGACGATGGCGGCAACGGTGGTGATGGTGCCGTCGGAGTTGGCGGCGATGTCAAGGTCGGGAGCGCCCGTGACGTTGGTGTTGATCAAGCCTGCGTCAACGTCCTTTGTGATGTAGGAAGCGGCGCCCGCGCCCTGGACGTTGAATTTGAAATCACCATCTTTGTTGGCGCCGAAGGAAACGCCGACGCCTGCGGCAACGTCGGTGATGGTGGAATCGTCTTTGGTGTTGAGAGAAATTTTGCCGCCGTTGCGGGCGTCGATGTTGGAATTTTTGAGAGTAGCCTCGAGAATTTCTTTGTTGTCGTCGTCGCCGATTGCGGAGTAAGCGACGGCAACGCCGAGAGCAGCATTGCCCGAGATGTTGATCATGCCGGCAACGGTGGTCTTGGTGGCGGTGTCATCGGATGTGATGTCGAGGCGATCAATGTTGGTGGCAGTCAAGCCGTCGGCAATCGCCTTGGTGGAGTTGGTGCCCTTATTGATGGCGACGTTGCCGTTGAGAGAAGAGGCGGCGGTGATGTTGAGGCAGGCGCCGACTTCGACGACCTTAGATTTGTTGACGGCGTCAATGTCAATGGAATTGGAGCCGTCGGCGAGCCCGTTGACGGTGGTGTCTTTGATGGTGGACTCGACGGTATTGTTGAGGGCGTTGGAGGCGAGCGCGAGCCCGACGGAGTTGCCGTCGCTGACGGAGATTTCGCCCGCGACGTTGACGGCCTGCGAATCGTTTTCGGAGCCGACGGTAAGAGTGTGCGCGGTGATGTTGGAATCTTTGACGCTGACGGCGTTATTGATGGAGCCGACATTCCAGCCGACGGAGCCGACGATATTGAGACCGTTTCGTGTCGTGATATTATCGCCGGTGTGAATCAATGCGATCTTATCGGTAAAAGCGCCGCCTGCGCCCGAGCCGCCCGAGCCGCCCGAGCCGCCCGAGCCGCCCGATTTCGTGCCTGAATAAGAGCCTGCAAGCCCCGCCGAGACATTGACGAGGCGAAGTTTATCATAGGAATCGGCGACAAGTTTATCGGTGTTGATGGTGGCGTTATTGATGGAGACGGTGTCGTCGATGTTGACGTTGTTGACGGCAACGGAGGCGCCGATAGGAACGGCGGCGCTGCTTTGACTGGAGGTATAAGCAAACTGGACGCCGACGGCGGCACCAACGACGACGGCACCATCGGTATGTTCGAGATCAACCTGTTTTTTGGCCTGCTCACCGAGGTAGCCCGCGCCGGTGATGTCGAGCCCCTGATCCTCGAGCGTCTGACGGTTGGGGTTGTCGTTGGCTTTCTGATCGTTGAGGAGATTGACATTGGAGGCGGTGATGGTGGCGCCCTTGATGAAGGCGTCGGATGTGGAAGTAAGTTCGCCGTAAGTGACGGTGCCGCTGAAGGCATAAGGATTGCCCTTGCCTTTGTAGCCGGAATCGGAGGAGCTTGAAACGCCGACCGAGAGCGCGGCATCGACAACGACGTCGGACTTGGTGGTAGAAATATCGGCATTGTTGGCGAAGTGATTGCCATTGTAAATGCCCGCCTGGAGGTCGTTATCGAGCTCGGAGATCATGACGGTGGCGGTGGCGGTGGTGGAGCTGCCGCCTGTGCCGAGAGCGACGGCGATATCGGCGCCGCCCGCGACGAGGACATCGTTGGATGCGGCGTTGACTTTGAACTTGTCGAAGGATTTATCGTTGGAGCCGGTGTCGGAGTTGACGATGTGAGCGCGGACGTCGTTATCGGCGAGGTTGACGCCGACGCCTGCGGCGATGTTGACGTTTTCGGAGCCTTGAGTGACGGAGACGGCGAGCCCGAGGGCGGTGGCGACATCGACGCCGTTTTTGATCGCGTTGACGGTGAGATCGCCGCCTGTGGTGTTGACGGCGGAGTTGGCGAGAAGAGCATCGACGCGCCGAGCGCCCTGATTGACGGCGGCGGCAGCGCCGACGGTGCCGTTCTTTTGGGATTTGGATTTGGACGACCAAGTGACGGCGGCGCCGCCGGAGTAAGCGCCCGAATAAAGGTCGTCGGTAGATTTGACGGTGAGATTTTTGACATTGACGGCGCTGTTATCGAGAAGCGCGACGGTGTCGCCGTCGGAGCAATTGACGGCAACCGACCCCGCCCCCGCGAGTTGGAAGCTGATATCGGACAAATCCTTGTCGAGCCCGAGCCCTTGATCGTCGCCGTAGTCGTCGTCGTCTTCGTTTTCGACTTCATCATTGTCAATCTGATTGGAATCGTTTACCTCTCTGTCGAGCCCGCCGCCGTTTTGAGAATCGTCCATGGCGCCGTGTCGCCCGCCTGCGTCTTCGTTATCGACGTAAAGGTTTTGACCGCCGCTCTGACCGCCGCGATTGAGCAAACCCGACGCCTTGCCGCCAAGGCTGCTCGAAAGTTTTTTGCCGGGGAAATTGAGCATCGAATTGCCCATCTGACTGAAGTCATCGGGGGCATTCATCACCTTATTGAAGGAATCGAAACCGCTCGTGCTGTCGCCGATGAATGACCCCTCGATCGCGACCGAATTGATCGTGCCGTCCGTGGTGGCGTTGACGGTGATATCGCCCGCATTGATTGTGCCCTGCGCGCTGCCCGCCGCGCCGAGCTGATCAACTTGATCGTCGGTGAGAGTTTTACGCAACGCCTTGACAAATTCGATGCGTTTGACTTCGACATTGACGGCGGGGTCGTTTGTAAGTTTATCCTTCTTATAGACGGCTTTAGCCTCTTCAATGGCGTCGTCTCTGTCGTCGGAATCGATCTTGCCTTCGGCTATATCCTTATCGACGGCAGCCGTGATCTCCGCAATCGCTGCCGTGGTGAGCACGGGGTCTTCGACGGATTGATCGTAGGAGTTATCGGCGATGGTCGCAAACGAGTGCACATCGAAATTATTGATGTTGACGCCCGCTCCCACCGCCGCCGACGTGGACTTGTCGCCCAGCGTCACCCCGCCGGTGACGGCAATGATATCGGTCTCGTTTTTCCCCTTGACGGTGAGCGCGGTTGGCGCATTGATGTTGGTCTGATCGTCTATCGACGCGATCGCAAACGAATCCCCGTACATCATATTGACCATGCCCGACACTCCGATCTTGCCCGCCAGACCCGCCCCGTAGATGATCCCGAGCTGGTCGACGTTATTATCGGCTGTGACATTGACTGTCGGCGCGGCGATCTGATTATTTTTTCCGACGACCGTAGTAGCGTAGCCGTCTATGCCCGTGATCACCACCGACGCCCCGACGCCCGTACCGGCGCCCGCATTGTTGGTTGCGAGGTACTTACCGCCCTGCCCCGTCAGCTCGACTATATCTGTTGACGATGTCGACGTGAGATCGGCTTTGTCGGTGCCGGTGACTTTCACTCCTTCGCCGAGCAGCGTCAACGCGTTGTCATCGATCCCGATCACTTGCACCGCGCCTGTGATATCCGCCTTCGATGCCGAATCCCCGCTCTTATTATCCTGAACCGACGTTCGCGCATAGAAGTTGACGTAATTTGCGGGATCGATCACTCCGAGCGTTCTTTTGAGCGCCGACTTCAACGTCACATACATATTCGCCCCATCTTCAAACATATCCGTGAATTGCTTGAAAGTATAATCGTTATACCTCTCATTGATCTTATCCTGTATCTCCGCCATTTTCTGAGCGTATTCAACCTTATCGTCAATGCCCTCGAGCTCGTCAATTGCCTCTTCGACCTCGTCACTGCCGCCCGTCGTAAAATCCGCCCCGAACTGTTCGCACGTCTTGATGAAATTCGTCCACGCGGCTTTGATGTAATCCATTTCGGCGTCGAACTGATCGTAATCGGCTTTGGTGCTTGAATTGACGGAGACGTTTTTGCCGCTGAGTTCGGCGTTGCGTTCGACAATGACGTTGGCGTTGTTATCGACATCGACCACATTGATTGCGGCGCTTATGCCCGCCTTGGTATCGGAGCCTTCGGTCTTATTATTGAGCACGTTGGTCACGTCGGAGTGCAACGCGGCGGTATTGAGATTGGCATCGATTGAGAGATCGCCGCCCGCCGTGAGCTTGCGCCCGTCTGCGACATTAATCTTGGCGTCGTGATTATTCGACAGCACTCCGACCGTGACGCCCGCCTTAAAAATTTCGCCGGTAAGCAATTTCGAGACCATGCTGTCGCCGGACATGATATTGAAGGAGTGATCGCCTATGAAATCAGTCGCCCCGATCTTCTCGAACAGCGCGCTGAAGAGTGTATCGGTGGTGCCGCTGCCCTGCACTTGAAAGGGATTATTGAGCCCGCGCGAGCCGATCTCGTTTGAAGTGTTCAATCGGCTGAACACGTCCTTATCATTGGCGTCGACATCGATCTTGCCGCCCGCAGTGATATCGCCGTTGAGATTGACGGTAGCCTTACTGTCGCCCTCATTGACGCCGATCGCGGTAGCGAGGAACGACGAATCGGGCATGACGGTGGTGACGTGATTATCGACCTTATAAGTGCCGGTGGCATTGGCGGTGAAATCGCCTTTGGCGTTGACGGTGTTGAAATCGATCTTAGCCTCATTGTCGGCATTGGCGACGCCGATCGCGGTATAGAGTACGGAGGAGTTGCCGTCGTCGTTGGCGCCGGTAGCGGATACGGCGCTGAGAGAAAGACTGGTAGTAGCTTCGGCTTTCGCCTCGACCTTGCCGCCCGCGTCGACGGTGCCCTTTACATCGATGACGGCGTTGTTATCGGATTCGGCGTAAATGAAAGCCATGGTGGGAATGAAATTCGAGATGCCGACGGCGTTGCGCTTGGCGGCGGTTTCGCTGAGTACAGTGGCGGAGGTTTTTGCGGAGGCGTCGAAAGTGACGTCGCCGCCCGCCTTGACATTGCCGCCGACGTTAATAGTAGCGTTGTTGGTCTTATCGATCCAATCGGCGTCGATATCGATCCCGAGCTGATTGAGGAAGGAGCCCTTGACGGAGCCGATGAGATTGAAAACGGAGCCTTCGCTGAAAGTGGTAGTGGCTTTGGCGCCGAAAGAGACCTTACCTGTGGCGTCGATGGTGCCGTTCATATTGATGGTGGGCTCGAGAGTGGTAGTCTTATTGCCGGGCCAAACGGAGAGAGCTTCGCCGCCGAGGGTACTTAAGAAGCTGTCATTGGCGGAGTGCTCTTGACTGACGGAGATATAAACGTCGCCTGAGCCTTCGGGGTCGACAGTCATCTTGAGGTTTTGAATGTTTTCGACGGTATTGCCTGCATTGACGAGGTTAGTAAAATCGATATTTTTATCGGCGTTGAGATGAGCGCCGTCGTTGACGGTGATCGATTGTCCTCTGAGAGCGATGCGATTACGGGCATTGATGACGCCGTTAATCTCGACGGATTTTTCGGAGGCGGTGAGCAGCCCGTTATTGATATTAGTCGCCAATTGGGTGCGAAGGTCGGACATATCGGCATCGACAAGATCATCGAAGTCGGAGGAACTGACGGCGTAAGCGGTGAAGCCGCCCGCGTTAATGACGCCTGATGAACCGACGGCGATCCCCTCGGGCGAGAGGAAGTATAGGTTACCGTCGATGGCGCCGTCTCTGATGGCATTGATGGTACCGTTGACATCGACGCGCTCATTGACGAAGTTGACTAGATTGAAGGCGAACTGATCGCCGCCCTGTTTATTGAAGTGCATATTGGCGATCTCGTTTTCGGACAATGAAAACTTATCATAGACGCTTCGGGCGAGGTTGCCGTCGAGCTCCTGAGCATAGAGGTCGTGGACGGGGTTGCCGTCGATGAGTGAGTTACCGTCGGCGTCGGTGATTTCGGAGGCGTGAGCGTTGCCTGCGAAGAGGCTGAAGGCGGTCAAGCTCCAGAGAATTTTTTTGACGGTGTCCTTCGATGGGAGGTGCCGTCTGAACTTACGAAGTAAACTCATTGAGAATCAATCCTTTCAACAAAATAAATTCCTAATTCCTAATTTCTAATTGAATGTGGCGCCACCGACGCGAGGGTGGGGTGACGGTTGGGGCGACGGATTTATGGGCGCCACCGACGCTCCCGCCCACCACGGTTGGCGCCCAAATGGTGGAAGCGGTTCCCACCCGCGTCGGCGGCAGATCGGAAGAGCACACG
>CALGGP010000394.1 GCA_937915885.1 uncultured Selenomonadales bacterium
AAAAGGCTGCCGCCTTCGACCGTAAAAGAGGGCGCCGCCGACGCAAAGCATTTTTCTCTCGCCCATCGCCCCATGAAGGCTGCCACCTTCAACCACAAAAGAGGGCGCCGCCGACGAAAGCATTTTTCTCCCGTCCGCCGCCCCCAAAAAGGCTGCCGCCTTCGACCGTAAAAGAGGGCGCCGCCGACGCAAAGCATTTTTATCCCGCCCACCCATCCACAAACCTACGGTTTGCATCCCTTTAAAGGGGGGCGCCAGCCGACGCGGGTGGGAACCACGGGCTAATTTGGGCGCCGACCTCGACGGGCGGGAGCGTCGGCGGCGCCCCTTTTTAATCGGCGGGACTATTTCCCCACACAGAATTTGGAAAAAATCTCTTCGATCACCGCGTCGCTCACATTTTCCCCCGTTATTTCTCCCAGCGCCGACAACGCCGATCGCAAATCAATCGACACAAAATCGATCCCGACGCTCATTCGAATCGTGTCGCGCGCCTCCGTCAAATGTTTCTTCGCCCGACGCAACGCTTCTGCCTCTCGCGCGTCACGCACCAAATTTAATTCCTTCGGCACTCCGACGCGCGCCGTGATCTTTTTTTTCAACTCTTCAATCCCATCGCCGTTTTTGATCGAGATCGGAAGTCCTTCGATCGAGACCACCCTCGGCAGATCGGATTTCGTGATCAAAACGATCGCGTCCCGACCGTCAATCATCGAAAATATTTCTTCATCCTCCGACGTCAACTCTCTCGAGCCGTCGATCAACGCCAAAATTAATTCCGCCTGACGTGCATGCTCCCGCGCCCGTTCGATCCCAATCCGCTCAACCTCATCACTCGACGCTCGAATGCCCGCCGTGTCGATTATTCGCAACGGCACCCCGTCGATGTCCGCGAACTCTTCAATGCTGTCGCGCGTCGTACCTGGAACATCCGTCACTATCGCACGATCCGCGCGGAGCAGATAATTTAAGAGACTCGACTTGCCGACGTTCGGCTTGCCGATTATCGCCGTCCGAAGTCCCTCGCGCATGATCCGACCGCTATTCTCCGTCGCCAACATCTTTTCTATCGCCGCGATCACTTCTTCGATCGTCCGATCAATTCGATCCAATTCTACGCCCTCGAGATCGTCTTCGGGAAAATCTATCACCGCTTCGATGTGCGCGTCCGCATCGACAATCTTTCGCCTCAAATTTTTGATCTCGTCCGTGCCCTTCAATCGTCGCTCCGCAATGTCGAGCGCCGCGTCCGTTTTCGATTGTATGATGTCGAGCACCGCTTGAGCCTGCGACAAATCCAGCCGCCCGTTGAGGAACGCCCGCTTCGTAAATTCCCCGCGCTCCGCCAATCGCGCGCCCGACTCCAACGCCCGACTCAACACTCGACGCATCACCGTCGCGCCACCGTGACAATGAAATTCTACTACATCTTCGCACGTGTATGAATGTGGCGAACGCATTACCACCGTCATTGCCTCATCGATCGTCCGCGCGGAGCCGTCTGTTATATTTCCGAAGATCATTTTCCGATCGTCGACATCAATCAGCCGTCGACCGTTCATCGATCGAAATATCTTATCGCCGACTTCGAGCGCCGTCCGACCGCTCAACCTCACGATCCCGATCCCGCCGCCCACCGCCGTCGATATCGCCGCTATCGTCTCCTCCTGCCTCAACTTTCGCTCCTCACTCCCTCAAAAAAAATTCCCGCCGACGCTCGTCAGCGAGACTTCATACATCTCAATTCTTGTCGCCGGGCTTCTTCGGCGTGATGATCACGTATCTATAAGGCTCCGTTCCCGCGCTGTGCGTCGTTACCTTCGGGCTGTCCTGCAACGCCAGATGGATCACCTTCCGCTCGTAGCGCGACATCGGCTCGAGCCGCAATTCCTTCTTCATCTTCGCAACCCGCTCCGACAACCCCTTCGCCAGTTTGTTGAGCGCCTCCGTCCGTTTCTTGCGATAGCCCTCAACGTCCAGCACAAAATGCATTCGATGATTCTGCTGCCGATTCGCCGCCAAATTCACCAGATACTGAAGCGCGTCGAGCGTCTGACCGTGCTTGCCTATCAACAGCCCGAGATTTTTGCCCGTTATGTCGAGCAGATAGCCTTCCTCCGCCTCGTGCCCTTCAATCTGCACTTCCAACTTCATGTGACCGAGCACCGTCCGCAAAAATTCTTTCGCGCACTCGATCGCCTCCGCCTCGATCTCCTCTTCGGATTGCGCCTCCGATTCTTTTTCAACCGTCGGCTCTTCGATCGGTTTTTCAATCGGCGGCTCGATCTTTTCTTCGATCGGCTCCTCAACCGTCGGCTCCTCAACAATCGGCGGCTCAACCGTCGGCAATTGTTCTTTCGTCGGCTCGTCTTTCGGCTTGAGCGTCACTCGAATTTTTGCAGGACGCGTCCCGATCAAGCCCAAAATCCCTTTGCGCGGCTCCTCGAGCACTTCATACTCTACGTCCGACTCCGTCGCGCTCAACTCCTCGAGAGCTGCTTTTAGCGCGTCCTCGATAGTTTTGCCGGTCTTTTCAATTGTCGTTGTCAATTCAAGCAGCTCCCTTCTCGTCATTCACACCGTCATCACGGTATATCCACCACTGTTGCACTATCTGCACCACGTTCATCGTCACCCAGTACAGCACCAGCCCCGACGGGAACGTCAGACTCAGCCAACCGATGAACAGCGGCATCACTATCATCAGCATTTTCGTCTGTTGAGTCTGTTGCATCGTCGTCATCTTCTGTTGAATCAGCGTCGTCGCCGCCGCCAGCACCGGCAAGATGTAATTCGGATCGGTTTCGGATAAACTCGGCAACCACAGGAACGACGGCGCCGCGCCCCCGTAATCGAAGTTGTACAGCGCATAATACATTCCCATCAGGATCGGCATCTGAATCACCAACGGCAGACACCCCGCCATCGGATTGACGCCCTTGTCGCGATACAACTCCATCATTTTCATCTGCAGCATCTGCGGATTGTTTTTATGTTTCTCCTGCAGTTTTTGAAGTTCGGGCTGAATTTCCTGCATCGCCTTCATCGACTTGATTTGCTTGACGGTGAGAGGATACAGCGCGACCTTGACGATGATCGTCAGGAGAATGATTGCCAAGCCGTAACTGCCGAAGCCGAGCTTATCGGTCACATTGTAGAGCACTTCCATCATGAAGTGCAGAAGGTTTTCGATTGGTTCAAACACGGAGCCAAACAAACCGGGTTCCAAAACATCACCTGCTTTTGAACTGATGGCGGCTCAAGGGACGGGGTCGTAGCCGCTCGAGCCGAAGGGGTGACAGCGGAGAATGCGTTTGACGGCGAGGACGGAGCCTCTTAAAGCGCCGTATTTTTGGACGGCTTCCAAGGCGTAGGCGGAGCATGTAGGGGTGAAGCGGCAGGTCGGAGGCTTAAGCGGCGAAATCCACGCCCTATAAAATTTTATGAGCCCGATTAAAATCTTTTTGATCTCGACCGACCTCCCTGAACCTGTAAAGGGCGCCGCCGACTCGGGCACTGCTGCCGACGCTCGAGCCCTGCGGGGCTTTTTAAGCGCCGCCCACCGCCCCCACCCACCCGCA
>CALGGP010000395.1 GCA_937915885.1 uncultured Selenomonadales bacterium
ACATCTGGTTCCACGCCAACGACATGCCCGGCTCCCACGTCCTGCTCCGCGCGGGCGGCCGCCCGATGGAGGAGATCCCCGACCGCGCCTTCGAGGAGGCGGCCTCCCTCGCCGCCTACTACTCCAACGGCCGCGCCCAGGGCAAGGTCGAGATCGACTACCTGGAGCGCCGGAATGTGAAAAAGCCCTCCGGTGCCGCTCCCGGCTTCGTCGTCTATTACACGAACTATTCCATCCTGGCAAAGACGGACATCGGCGCGCTGCGGGAAGTCCCCGACTGACCCGGCGCATTATCCCAGCCAGCAGAGCTTTTTCAGCATGACCAAAAAACCTGCCCGTCGGGCAGGTTTTTTGCTGTAAGATATTGGTCTTTTCCTGCAGGGCATATGGTATTTTTGCCGTAGAACACGGGGACGGTTTTTTATTTCAGCCAGCGGAGCTTTTTCAGCAGGCGCACGAGCGCCTCTCCTTTCGGCAGCCCCAGGATGTCCTCCTGCGTGAACCCGCCGAGGCGGATGAGCAGGAAAAAATATACCGGCACCGCCACGAGGATCGCGGGCAGAACCGCGGCAAAATTTGCGAAATACTCCCCCCAAAACCGCAGGGCCAGCGCAAAGATCCCGCGGTAGACGCCATAGGCCGCCGCGCCCATGACGGCGGCGCTCAGGACGGGCTTTCCGTAAGCCTTCCCCGCATCGACCCGGATGCCGAGGTAGCGGCGCAGGAAAAACTCATTCAGGACAAAAATGATCGCCGCATACAGGACGCTGACCAGCACCATCGAATAGATGCCCCAGTCGGAGAAGCGCAGGAAGAGGACCAAGACGACCGTCTGGATGACCAGGGAGATCCCGGCGCTGACGATCGGCATATTCATCTTTCCGATCGCCTGCAGGACCGCGTTCGTGATCGTGCCGACCGACATCACCGTTAAGCCGTGGTTCGCAAACACATTTTTGCCCAAAAACACTCGACACGCCGCATCGATCTGAAACGGCGGCGTCAAAAACGTTCCGTCCTCGAGCCGACCGTTGAACAATTCGCGCTCGAGCTCGACAATACGCTCCTGATCGTCGGGATCGGTCGCGTTGATCAGATGGCAGATATGCCGACAACGTTTGAACTCACCGTGCGCCTCGCGCCGATAATCCTCACTGTCGAGCACATGAAAATGCTCGCCCGCGCGGAGTCTCTCAAACACATTCATCAAAATCGCGGCAAGGATACCCCCGCTTCTTTAAGCGTGGGTATCCTTGCCGCTTTCACCTCCTTAACAATAGTGTTAAAATAATTATGCAAGAGAGCGGTTGGCTGCAGCTGTGGGCACTCGCACATTTACGACCTTGGGGTAAATCCTCTTGGTTAAACGGGCGAAAATCAACCGTCCGACGATGTCTGACCCGCGAAGGAGCATCAGCGTTTGAACTTCGCGCATCGTAAAGACGATTAGGGTATGGACAAGCCCCCGCCTCTATAGGTGGTGGGCAGTTGATCACTTATCAAGTCCTTTCGAGTGCAGCCAATCAGCCATCAGATCAGCCAACTGCTCATTGTTTAAATCCGCCATCAGAAAATGCGTATTGCCCTTCAATCCGATCTTCGGCAACTCGACGAGCGTTGCGTCGCCGCCGTGTCGATTGATCGCCGCCACAAATTTTTTCGCCATGTCAAGCTCGGTGTACCACTTGTCGGGTCCGATCAGCTCCGACGACTTTTCGATGTTATCTCCGTAGTACAACACGATCGGAATCTTCGTCAGCTTCATGAAGTCGTCGAGCGGCACCGCTTGAGCACTCGCCCCCAACAGAGGGAACGTCGCGCGCTCCGCCTCGGGCACTTCGCCTTCGGGGAATAAAAATGGCGTCCCGCCCGGCTCGAACGATACGATCGCTTTGACGTTGTCCGTTCGGAACGGCGTCCGCCAACCGATCGTCCCGCCCATCGAATGCGTCACCAAGATCGACGGTCCGACTTTGTCAAACAACGCAGCTAATGCGTCGGCGTTGATGTCATTGTCGAGCTCGCCGGTGTAGCACGTCCACGACCGCTGAAACTGATTGATCGACTCGGCGTCCTTCGGGAATGCGGAGTTCTCGAAAACGATCGGCTCGTCGCCGTCAAACAATCCCACCCTCGACAGCATGAATAAAGTTTTGTCGGCGTAAAGCGGATTGCCCGCCCACGGATTGGCATCGCCCGCCGCCTCCGTCGACAGCCCCGCCTCACCGATCCGCGGTTGGTCGACAAGATAGACGCCGTAGCCTTTGCGCAAGAAAATATTTTGGAATCCGTCTCGACCGTCGGGCGTCGACTCCCACGTCCGCTTCGATTGAGCGCCGCCGTGTTGAAAGATCAGCGGCAATTTTTTTGCCTTCGACGGAATCTGATAGAATACGTAAGCGTGATCGCCATAAGCCTTTTGCCCGTCGGGATCGAGGAATCGCTTTGTCGAGAACACTCCCGAATGTTTGACGGTCGAGCCGCCGATTGCAAACGAGCCCTGTTCGGCGATCGATATCGGCTTTGCGGCGTCGACGCCCGTTGACGACAACACCAGCGACAGTCCGAGCGCCGCGCTCAAAAATAATTTTCGCATCGATTTTCTCATCGACCATACCTCCGATCACATTTCTGCAGTTTATTCTACCGCCGATTGCATTTCCGAATGTTTGACGGTCGAGCCGCCGATTGCAAACGAGCCCTGCTCGGCGATCGAGATCGGCTTTGCAGCATTGACGCCCGTTGATGACAACACCGGCGACAATCCGAGCGCCGCGCTCAAAAATAATTTTCGCATCGATTTTCTCATCAGCCTTACCCCCGATCACATTTCTGCAGTTTATTTTACCGCCGATTGCGTTTCGCGTCCAATTGTGATATCCTATCGCCGATAAATTTTTCGAGAGGAGCATCACGATGAAGCGGTTATGCAAAATGTTGGCGGCGGCGGCGCTGGCGCTGACGTTGACGGTGCCGACGGTCGAGGCGGCGGGCGATATCCGACTGCCGACGGTCGAAATCGGCAAGGGCATGTCGGTAATGAAGGCGCTCGACGGACGACGGAGCACGCGCGAGTACTCTGATAAGGCGCTCACCGTCAAACAGCTGTCGAAAATATTTTGGGCGGCGAACGGGATTAATCGACCCGACAAGGGCGGGCGCGTGAATCCGGCGGCGCATGGCAAGTACGTTATCGACGTGTATGCGATCATGTCGGACGGGATTTATCTTTACGAGCCGACCGATCATAAATTGGTGTTGATTGTCGAGGGCGATTATCGCTCGACGGCGTCCGATCGTCAGGAATTTGCTCGGACGGCGCCGTTGAATTTGGTGTATGTCGAGAGAACCGACGGCAAGTCGGCGCATGACGCGACGAAGGCGGCGCGCTACGTCGGAGTGGCGGCGGGCACGATGGCACAGAGTGTGGCGTTGGTGCTTGAGGCTGAAGGGCTCGGAGGCTGTGTGCGGGGCTCGGTCGACGAGGAGCAATTTCGTCGGGCGGCGGGCTTGAGCGACGATCAGGAAATTATTTTGGCGCAAACGATCGGCGCGCTCAAATAAATTTTCGAGAATGAATTCAAGGCAAATTGATTGCGTGCTCGAGCTGGCGAAGGTGCTCAACTTCAACCGGGCGGCGGAAAATTTATTCCTGTCGCAGCCGACGTTGACGTACCAAATCAAATCGATCGAGGACGAGATCGGATTCGAGATTTTTCAACGGTCGGGGCGCGGCGCGGTACTCACTCCCGCCGGTCGACAATTTTGCGTCAATCTGTTCAATCTCCGCGCGGAGTATAAACGAGCGGTGGAGCAGGGACAAAATTTCAGCAATCGATATCAATCGGGGCTGACGATCGGATTGCCGATGCGCTCGGCGATTTATTTTTTGCCTCAAGCGATCGAAACGTTTGAATCAAAAAACTCCGGCGTGCTGGTGACTCCGGAGTTCATACCGCTCGGCAGTTGCGAAAAATTTTTGCGCGGCGAACAGGATATTTTGTTTGCGCGCGAGCAGGACATGTCGAGCGTGCCCGATATAAAAATTCATCATCTGTTCGACAGTCGGATATATTTGATCACGGAGCGCGACGATCCGTTGGCGTCGAAGTCGAAAATCACCGCCGACGATCTCAAGGGGCGCGTGCTGATGGTCGGCGGCGGTTCTCAACCGGAACTCCGCGCGGTGCAGAAACGCGTCATCGCTCAAACGAACATCGAGCACTTCAACAGCAACGATCGCGAGTCGACGCTGACCAACATTGCGGCTCATAAGGGAGTGTGCTTGGCGCCGGGCTTTTTGAACGATCACAACGGCGAGTTCGCTTGGACGCCGTTCGATTGCGAAGAAAAAATTTCCTGCGTGTTGTGCACTCACTCGGGCGATCGTCGCTCGACCGTCGCCGACTTCATTTCGATCCTCAAAAAAATTTACGCCGCTCATCCCGCATTTAATTCCTAATTCCTAATTATATAAAGTACATTTGGCTTGCGGCGTCCGTCTCGTGAGCGACCGCCGTTAAAATATCGTCAAGGGTAACGGTCTTGAGGAAGTCGAAAATTTTTTCATCGAGCGGCTGATAAATGCACGAGTTGATTGCTCGATCGAGTTCGGGCATCAGCGACTCCGAGATCGATTCTTCCATCAGCGCGAGTTCGATCATCGAAAGAATGTCGTAGACGGTAATTTTTTTGGGCGCGCGGCTCAATCGATAGCCGCCCTGCGAGCCCTTGATCGAGTCGACGAGATTTGCGCGCTTGAGGATCGCAAACACCTGTTCGAGATAAATTTTCGAGATGCCCATCTTACTTGAGATCGTGATAATGGTGATGGGACTGTTGCTGTCGAAATTCTGAGCGAGGTACGTCATCGACAGCAGGGCATAACGCCCCTTGGCAGAAATTTTCATGGAATCAATCCCTTCGTGACGTTGAAATTTGCCACGAATGATAATTGAGCCGATAAAAAAAGTCAAGTTGAAAGGAAATGATGCGATGCTGCGCACGAATCGGCAGGCGTTGAGCGACGGATTGCGCGACGGAATTCCGATCGGGCTGGGGTATTTCGTCGTGTCGTTTACGTTGGGGATCGTGGCGCGCAACGTGGGCTTGACGCCGTTCGAGGGATTCATTACGAGTTTTCTCAACAACGCGTCGGCGGGAGAATACGCGGCGTTCATGGTAATGGCGTCGGACGCGTCGTATATGGAGATGGCGCTGATCACATTGGTAGCGAACGCGCGATACATGCTGATGAGCGCGGTGGTGAGTCAAAAATTCGATCCGTCGACGCCGTTTTACCATCGAATATTGGTCGGGTTCGACGTGACGGACGAGATATTCGGGATCACGGTGGCGCGCCCGGGCAAATTAAATCCGTTTTACAATTACGGAGCAATGTTGGTGGCGTTGCCTGGCTGGTCGCTCGGGACGGCGCTCGGAGTGATCGCTGGCAATATTTTGATGCCGTCGGTGGTGTCGGCGCTGAGCGTGGCGCTCTACGGAATGTTTTTGGCGGTGATCATGCCGCCGGCGCGGAGCGATCGAGTGATCCTGACGGCGATCGTCGTGTCGTTTGCGATGAGTTTTTTAGCGGAGCAATTTTTTGGAGCGATCTCGGCGGGCACGCGGACGATCGTTTTGACGGTTTTGATAGCGGGGATTGCGGCGGTGCTTCGACCGATAAAAAAATAAAAAATCCCGCCCACCCGCCCTATGTTCCCGTTGG
>CALGGP010000396.1 GCA_937915885.1 uncultured Selenomonadales bacterium
ATTTTGCATTACGCATTATGAATTGAAGTGGCGCCGCCAACGCGGGGTGGGAACCACGGGCTCCGTTGGGCGCCGCACTCGGGGGGTGGGAGCGTTGAGCGGCGCCCCCATCCGGCGCCCCCGAACCCCCGAACCCCTTCATTACGCATTGATTTTAAGGAGGTAAAGAGATGATAGAACAATTGACGGTGCAAGGCGCATCGATAACGGGAACCTCTGATGCGGACAACTTTACGCTCGAAGCGTCGGACATCACGCTTGACGCCGGCGACGGTCACGACATAATAGTACTATTGGCACAACGCGCGCTGGTGACGGCGACGGGCGACAATGAGGTCTACGTGAGCGAGGAGGACAACACGCTGACGTTGGGCGACGGCGACAACACGGTGATGATGCTTGACGACGACAACGCCTTGACGATGGGCAACGGCAACAATCAAGTACTGTTGTTGGCGGACAATGTGACGTTGACGGCGGGCGACGGCGCGAATGAAATAGAATTTAACGGGTCGAGGAATGTGTTGACGTTGGGCGACGGAGGCAACACGGTCGAGGGCGCGAGCTTTGACGACAGCCTTGTCACGGCGCTCAGCGAAAACAACAGCGTCACGTCGGGCGACGGCGCGGACTTGATCACGGTGTCGGGCTCCGACAACTACGTCCACGCGGGCAACGGCAACGACACGGTGATAGTCGACGGCGACGGGAATATGATTTTGGGCGGATATCCGACGGCGGACGAGGACGACGACGACACGGAGGACGAATCGCCGAGCACGATAGGCGACGACGATGTGATGACGGTGCGTGGCAACGGCAACGTTATAGATGCGGGCGCGGGTCGCAACGTGCTCACACTCGAGGGTCGAAACAACACGTATGCGGGCGCGGGCTCCGATACGATCCGCGCGTCGGCATCGAACTCGACGTTGAACGGCGCGGTCGATGTGGAGATTGACGGCGACAACAACGTGATCAATATCGAAGGCGGGCGTCTGATCTCGCGCGGCAACGATGCGGAGATCGAGTTGACGAACGGCGCGGAGGCGACGATCAACGGCAACCAACTGCAGATATCGATAGATGACAGTCGAATGGTGCTGGAGAGCAGCGATTATGCGGTGGTGATGACATCGAACGCGACAATCGACGCAACGACCTTGACGGGCGCGAGCTTCCTGATGAGCGACGGGCTGTTGCTGAACGGTCGGCAATACAACGGCACGACGATCCTGCGAATGATTGACGGCGTACCGATCCGCGCGTTGGCGTTGAACACTCCGCTCGAGGGCTTTGAAGGCGTCGAGGTGGACATCGATTCGTTCTACGGGAGCGCGACGATCGACGGTCGGCAGTACGAAGTGTTTACGGTGCCGTCGGCAACGCAATCGGACGACGGAGGGATCGTGACGACCAAGGATCGCGAGATAAGCGCGTTGGGCTGGAGCGAAGCCGTAAGAGTGTTGCAGGGCGACACCTACACCGTCAACGGCAGCCTGTTCGAGTTGACGCCCGAGGATACGGTTGTCGGCACCAACGATTGGGCGGGCTTGCTGATCGAGAACACGGTCGATAATATTGTGTTCGAGGGGACGGTTTTCAACGATCGGCTCGATAACTACGGAGCGGGTGTTACGGTCGACGGCGGGATCGGCACGGATCATATTTCGTTGGGCAGCGCCGCGCGCGAGTTCGTTGTGTTCGACGAGGACAATGCGATCGAAGTCGAGGGCTTTGCGACGGGCTTTGACAGCGTGTCGGACGTGCTGATAAACAGCGGCGATATGCGCGATTTCCGATTTGATTTCGGAGTGACGGGCGTGCACATCACGCAAAACGACGCCGAGATGGATTTAATCAATTCGGGCTATGAGAGCGTCGACTTCCTTCTGCAGAACGGCGACAATTTGATCAAATTTACGGCAATAAACAGCGAAACGACGTTAGAGGCGGGCGATGCGGATTTTTACGCGCTCAACGATCGAGCGACGCTGTATGCGGGCGAGGATTCGTTCATAATCAACGGCGTCCTGTTGCCCGATGATTATCTGTTCGGCTCGACCGTGGTCGGCAGCTCGATATCGGCGGACTACGAATTTACGGAGTTCGTGTTGACGAGCCCGATGGTCGGCGAATATACGGTGCACGGCATCAGCTATGACAGCGTGCTCGACAGCATTGACGCGACGGGGCAATTCTACGTGTTCGACGGCGACGCGACGGTGAATAATTACAGCGGCGAGGGCTTCTTCAACGCGTTGCATTTCGGGACGGACGGTCGCGCGACGGTTGAGATCGTCGAAGGCGCGCCGATTGGCAGCGCTTATAAATCGGTCAAGTCGATCACGGGCATAGCGGCGGGCGATCATCTGACGGTCGGCTCGATGGTCAATAATGATTACGTCGACCACGAATATACGGTGAGCGCGGACGGCACGTCGATAGTGAACGATCGCGGCGAGTTGTCTTGGTCGGGCTCCGATGTGACAACTCTAAATCTGATGGACGTTTACGATGGAGACGTGCTCGAGGAGCGGTTGCGCGACCTGCTGTTGCCGGTGTTCTACTCGAATGTGACGGCGGACGATGAAGGGTTGCACGTCAACTTGGCGGGCTTCCGACAGGCAATCTCCGCGCGGATATCGGAGTTCAGGGAAAAATTATTGACGGTCGAAAATCCGACGGCGGACGACGTGATCACGGTAGTCGACGAGTATTTGACGGAGAAATTCGGGCTGGTGCTGTCGGATGTGCTCAACGAGACGACGATCGAGCTGTTGAAAGATCGGTTGACGACGGACATAGCCGAGCACACAAATTTTGTCGACAAAATCATCAGCGACATCGACGCGGACGGGCTAACGAATTACGCCTTCAATCGGATATTTACGCCGTTCGTCGACATCATGGGCATTCAAAACGCGGGGCTCGACATCGAAACGGCGCTCAAGGGCGGCGACTCGACGACGGAGAATTTCCTGTTTGACTTGCTGATGCCGCGACTGCTGTCGAACGAGCGGGCGGTGCGGATTGCGACGGAGCTGTATCAGTACTTGCGCAGCAGCATGCAGACGAACATAGCGGCGGCGACGGGCGCGACGAACCACATCAACATCGTGCTCGAGGGCACGGCGGAGACGGTGAGCGCGGGCTTGTTTATAGGCGGGGGCGACGTGATAGACGCGTCGACTTCGGAGCGCGGGCTGATCTTCGACGTCGACGGCGAAAACAAGTCGATAATCGGCAGTGCTCAACGGGATTTGATATTTGCGGGCGCGGGCGCGACCATCGATGCGGGCGCGGGCGTCGACGATTACGTTGTGTTGAGTTCGGGCTCGAGCAGCATTGTCGTCAACGAGGACATTTCGTCGACCATCACGGGCTTGATGAATTTGTTTGACGCTTACATCGAACGCACGAACTTTGAAGACGCACACACTCGGGAGAATATTGTTTTGTCGAGCGTGAGCAGCGTCAAGGTGTTCGGCTTCGAGACGGGCTTTGACGTTGGCGATGATGTTATCATTGTCGACGGCGACGTTAATTCTCTGCAGTTTGCGTTCGATGATGCGTCGGTGGAAGTGCTCAACGGCGGGGGCTCGATGCGATTTGCGACGGGCTCTGACGTGAGTGCAGATGTATTGTTGCAATCGAGCGACGGATTGATGAAGGCGACGGCGATCAACGGCGGACGTTCGATCGAGGCGACGGGTGCGGATCGTTATTATATAGGCGACGGTGCGACGGTGACGAACTTCAACGGATCGGCGGGGGTTAATCACTTCCGATTGGAGACGAACGGCGCGTTGAATGTGGTCGGCAAGACGGTAGAGGGCGACGACGGCGCGGAGTTGAAGATTGAATATATCGGAGGAATGCGCGCGGGCGATACGATCGGTTTTGTCGATTACGACGGCAGCAATCCGATTGTGTACGCGGTTAATGCCGACGGCACCGCCATTTCGCGCACCGATAAGAATATGGTAGCGTGGACGGGCACGGCGTCCGAACTGGCGACGCTCAATCTTAACGACGTTGACGATATTCAATACGATATCAATGCGGTCGAAGAGAGTTTGTCGGAAACGCTCGGGCGCGATGTCAATCTGATAGTGAGCGTGGTCGACGGGGATTCGGTTGTCGGCTCGACGGGCGACGATATGATCTTTGCGGGCGCCAATGATACAGTCAACGGCAACGGCGGCTCCGATGAAATTTACCTTACGCCTTCGACCATTGCTCCCGATCTTGATCAATATGCTGATGGCGACGGCGCTCGACAGTACATTGCGCTCAACGGCGATTCGACGGTGTACGGCTTCGACGCGGGCACGGCAGCGACGAATGACATGATTATTGCCGACGCTCCTTATTCGCTCCGCGCGGACGATAACGGCTTGGTGGTCGAAGACGGCGAAAACAGTATGCTGTTGGCGGGGGTTAATGCCGATGCGCTGATAATGATCGGTGACGAGATTGC
>CALGGP010000397.1 GCA_937915885.1 uncultured Selenomonadales bacterium
GTGGACGGCGCAAAAGAAAGCCGGCGGCAGCCCTCAATGCACGGACGGGATTAGCGGCGATGTTTTTTGACGAAGTTCTCTATTCGATTGAGCGCCTCCGAAATTTTCGGGATCGACGTCGCATACGAGCACCGCACATAGCCTTCGCCGCTCGAGCCGAACGCATTGCCCGGCACCAACGCCACATGCTCCGCCTGAATCAATTTTTCCGCAAACTCACTCGAGCCGTAGCCCGTCGAGCGTATGTCGGGGAAGATGTAAAACGCCCCCTTCGGTTCAAACGCATCCAGCCCGATTTTTTTCAAGCCGTCGTGGATCAACCGCCGCCGTCGATCATATTCGCCCACCATCTTTTTCATGTACTTCTCGCCATGTCGGAGCGCCTCCACCGCCGCCATTTGAGCCGTGATCGGCGCACACAACATCGTATATTGATGAATTTTCGTCATCGCCGCTATGATGTCGGGATTGCCCAACGCGTAGCCGATTCGCCAGCCCGTCATCGCATACGCCTTTGAAAATCCGTTCAATAAGATCGTCCGCTCCTGCATCGACGGCAGCGCCGCAAAACATTCGTGCTCCCGACCGCCGTATGTCAGATCGCCGTATATTTCATCCGATATCACTATCAGATCATGTTGTCGAGCGAACTCCGCTATTTTTTCCAAGTCGCCGCGCTCCATTATCGCGCCCGTCGGATTGTTGGGATATCCGATCAGGATTGCCTTCGTCCGCGCGGAAATGTACGGCTCCAATTCCTCGGGCGTTATCCGAAATTCGTTCTCGATCCGCGCCGCTACGCTGATCGGAACGCCGCCCGCCAACGTCGTGCACGCCGCATATGATACATAGCTCGGCTCGGGGATCAACACTTCGTCGCCCGGCGCCAAAATCGAGCGCAACGCCAAGTCGAGCGCCTCCGACACTCCGACCGTCACGAGCACCTCTGTATTATAATCGTAATCGAGATTGTAGCGCCTCAAAAAGTGCAACGCGATCTCACGTCGAAGTTCCGGCAGACCGCGGTTGGCGGTGTACGACGTGCGCCCTTGCTCCAGTCCGTAAACGCAACTCTCGCGTATCGTCCACGGCGTGACGAAATCCGGCTCGCCCACTCCCAACGAGATCACGTCCTGCATCTTCGACGCGATATCGAAAAATTTTCTGATCCCGCTCGGCGCTATCGAGCGAACCGCCGGCGATAATCTCTCGCTCCAAGTGCCGCTCATGGCGATATCACCAGCCTGTGATCATGTTCCTCGTCCTCGATTATCACGCCGTCCTTTTTATACGCCTTCAACAGAAAATGGCTCCGCGTTTGCGTCACGCCCTCGATTGTCGACAGCCGCGTCGCTACGAAGTCCGCGACTTCCTTCAACGATTTGCCCTCGATGATCACGAGCAGATCGAACGAGCCGCTCATCAAATAAACCGTCCGCACTTCGTCAAAGCGATAAATCCGCTCCGCGATCGCATCAAAGCCCACTTCGCGTTGCGGCGTCAAATTGATCTCGATTACCGCCGTCACCGAGTCGTCGCCGAATTTCTCCCAATTGATAAGCGCGTTGTACGACAGCAAAATTTTATCGCGCTCCAATTTTTGAATGTCGCGGTCGACTTCGTATTCGCTCCGACGCAGTATCGCCGACAACTCCGACGTCGACAACCGCGCGTTCTTCTCGAGCAGTTCTAACAGTTCTCTCATATAAAGCCTCCAAAAAAATATTTTTTCAATAAAGGCGCCGACGCGGGGCGACCCATTCTCCCGCCGTCCGCGCGGTGTGGACATTCAACGAAGAGTCAGGCGCCGACATCGCGGGACGAAATATTCTCCCGCCGTCCGCGCGGTGTGGACATTCAACGAAGGGGCGGGCGCCGACATCGCGGGACGAAATATTCTCCCGCCGTCCGTGCGGTGTGGACATTCAACGAAGATTCGGCGTCGCCGGCGCGGGACGACATATTCTCCCGCCGTTCGCGCGGTGTAGATATTCAACGAAGAGTCGGGCGCCGACATCGCGGGACGACATATTCTCCCGCCGTTCGCGCGGTGTGGACATTCAACGAAGAGTCGGGCGTCGCCGACGCGGGTGGGAACCGATTCCACAATTTGGGCGCCGCGTTGGTGGGCGGGAGCGTCGGCGGCGCCCATATAAAAATCAAAGATGTAAGACGCGGACAAGATCGTTTTTCGTCGCGACGATCATCAGCAACAACATCAGCACCACGCCCACGCGTTGAGTGTACATCAGCGCCTTCGGCGTCAACGGTCTGCCGCGCAATCCTTCTATCACCAACGTCACGAAATGCCCGCCGTCCAACGCAGGCACCGGCAGCATGTTGATGATCGCCAAGTTCAGGCTCAACAGCGCCGCAAAATTTATCAGCGCCGCAAAGCCCGCCGACGCCGCTTGCCCCGCCATTTGCGCGATGCCGATCGGACCCGACACCGCCTCATGCGAAGGCGACGCGATCAGGTCCGCCAACGCCGACAACATCATCGTCGTGAAATCAATCGTCCGTCCGACCGCCAACACGATCGATTCAAAAAATCCCGGGTGAATGATCGTCGAGTCGCTCCGCACTCCGAGCAAATTTCGCGAGCCCTCGTGCATCGGCGTTACTTCGACCGTCGACACCGCGCCCGCACGCTCGAATGTGATCGCTACCGATTGATTTTCGCTCAAGCCGTCGAGGCTTTTCGAGAAATCCGCCCACTTTTCTATCGGCTTGCCGTCAATCGACAGCACTCGATCGCCCGCCATCAGCCCCGCTTGAGCCGCAGGCATGTCCTCGATCACTTCGCCGAATACCGGCTCCGTCGACGGCGTCCCGTATCCGTTGAAAAAGATCACGCCGAAGAATAAGAACACCGGCAGAATGAAATTCATCGCCGAGCCCGCGATTATTACGAGCATCCGCGCGGGGATCGATTTGTCGCAAAATCCGCTGCCGTCGTCGGGCTTATTCGACGGATCCATTCCCGCGATATCGTTGAAGCCGCCCAACGGGATCGCTCGAATCGAATAGACCGTGTCGCCGCGCTTGGTGCTGAGCAATTTCGGTCCGAAGCCGATCGCAAACTCGTCGACGCGCATGCCCGTCAACTTCGCCGTCGCGAAATGCCCGAGCTCGTGCGCCGTCACCAACAACCCCAATACAAATATTGCCGCCGCTATCGTCAACAATTGCATCACCCCTTGAATTTCCGTCGAAAACTTTCCTCGAGCGTCAAAAGCTCCGGCAGGTAGCGCCGCTTTATGTATCGCAGATCGATCCGCGCGGAATCTTTTTCGTCGCCGATAAATATCAGCGGCACCTCACGAACCCGCAATCGAAAATGCTCAACATATACATTCAACAGCCGCTCGCTCATATACCCCGGCATTCGCGCCTCGAGCCCGCCGCGCCTCTCAACGTCAAACAGCACATCAAACAGCCACTCCGAATATTTATCGAACGTCGGTTTGCGCGCGATAAGTAAATTCGCAAGATGCTCCGTCCGCCGCCCGAACACTTTTCGAGCCGTCGACAAACATTCGGGCTGCCTTCGCTCGAGCGCGCCGACCATTCGATAAAAATTCTCCCGACCATGCGCCCGAACGAATTGCGTCTCGATCGTGTCGCGCGAAAATGCGTACCTTCGCGGCAATATGATATCATACCCGTCAAGCAATCGCGTCAAACGCGCCGTCGAAAGATGCTCCCGACATTCGCCCGCCGATCGAAAACTTTGACTGCACAATCGACGCGGCGGCTCGTCAATCCACAAAAACCGTCGATATTGACACAGCCCGACGATCTCACTGCATCGATCGTTTTTCCAAATCCAATAATGCCCCGTCAGCTCGCAATAAAACTTGTTCCGCGCGGAGATCGAATCGCCCGTCGAATCGTTGAGCGCGCCTTCGATCGACAGCTCCGGCTTGCCGACAATCAGCGGCACATAATTTTTCGGCGGTCGATCGATCGGTCGTTGAGTCGCGATATAAATTTTGATCGTCATTTGCCCGTAAATTTGTCGACGACGTAGCGCGAATAAAATTTCATCGCCGACACATAATCGCCGTGCCGACGCATCGCCCGCCCCATCAGACGCTGCTCCTGATAATCCCGCGGCTGATAGTCGAACTCCTTCCACAACGACCGCTCGCGATACGCATCATAGATCGCCCGCTGAGGGTGCTCGCACCACGGCTGCCACGGCTTTAATTGCCCCGCGAAATGTATAAACACCGTGTCGCTCGGCAACTCGATCGGCGCCTCTTTCAACAGCAAAAACTGATTGAATCGAACGGGCAGTTCTTTGATCGAATCGCGCGCAAGCAAATTCAACGCGTCCTGATCCTGCATCGGAAAATGCCGCTCGTGCAGAATTGACATCATTTTTTCCGACAGCTCGAACTCGTTCCAACGCCGCAGGTCGATGTAGAGCACGCCCGAATTGTAATACGGCTCGTCCGGCGTCAATCCGATATTCGGCTTATGCTCCACCAACCACCGCCCGCGATCGAGCACCGCCATCAAAATTTTCCCGTCGAAGTCGAGCGTCGACAGCTCCGACACGTCGCCCACGCACAGAGTGTCCGCATCGATGTAGATCAGTTTTTCGATCGTCGGGTATAAAATTTGCGCGATCAAAATCCGATCGTAGACGGCGGCGGTATAGCCCTTGTCGACGTGAAAATCCGCAAAGGCAGTCTCGTCAACGCGGTAGAGATCGAGCTGAATGTTGGGCGCGGCGCCGACGAACGACTTCAATTTTTCCATGTCCTCGTCGAAAATCGAGTTGAGGAAGGCGTGAATGCGAAATTTATAATCGGGATTGTGCTCAACGAGCGACGTAAGCATGATCCCCATCGGCGGCACAAAATTTGCGTCGACGCCGAAGGCAAAATCAAAATCGGCTTTATCGACCCGCCCGAGACTTTCGCACTCGCTCACAAAATCCGTCAACTTCACAATAATTTTCTCCTCGAACTATTTTCGTGCAAGATTCCAACCGCCGTTTTGCCGCCGAAGAATAATTTTCATCGCGTCCTTCGACCCGTTCTCGTGCTTGAGAATGTCTTCGATGTGGATCAACGCGCCCGCCTCGATTAACGCAAAATCAAAATTCGTCAGCCTCACAATAATTTTCTCCTCGAACTATTTTCGTGCAAGATTCCAACCGCCGTTTTG
>CALGGP010000398.1 GCA_937915885.1 uncultured Selenomonadales bacterium
TTGTGGGCGCCGTCGACGCACCCGCCCACCGAGCACGGCGCCCAACTTATAGAGCGGTTCCCACCCGCGCCGACGGCGCCCCTTCATCATCGGCAACGACAGCCCGCGTCGGCAATGCTCAACTCACGGCGGCAGCGCTCCACCCGCGCCGACGGCGCTCTCCTTTTAATTCCTCATTCCTAATTCCTAATTATCCTTTCCGCGCGGAGCAAGCGAACGATCTCCTCGACCGTCGCCGATAAATTTTTCGACGCCGCCTCTTTCATCATCGCTTCCTCCGCCGTCGTCGCTCGATTCAAGATCGAAAAATACGCATCGATCCCCGCATCGTGCACTGACGACGCCCCATCGCCCACGCAGCCGCACAACGCCACCGTCAATATCCGATCGTCTATCGACTTCGCCAATTTCGCCGCGCCCGTCGGAGCCTTACCCATCGCCGTTTGAGCGTCAATCCGTCCTTCGCCCGTCAACAGCACGTCCGCGCCCTTCAACACGTCACGGAATTTGATCGCGTCGAGAATCAGATCAACGCCCTTGATCAATTCCCCGCCGAGGAACGTCCGAAATGCAAAGCCCATTCCTCCCGCCGCGCCGTCGCCTTCAACGCTCTTTCGATCGATACCGAAGGTTTTGATCGCCAGCGCCGAAAATTTTTCAATCCAACCGTCCATCTGCTCGACAATTTCAGGCGTCGCGCCCTTTTGAGGTCCGTAGACGTATGAACAGCCGTTCGGTCCCGTCAACGGATTATTTACGTCGCATGCAATCCGAAACCGACAATTTTTCAGTCGAGCGTCGACGTTCGATCGATCGATCGACACGATATCCGCCAAGTCTCGACCGTAGACGCCCGCCTGTCGCCCGTCCGATCGCATGAATTTAAATCCGAGCGCCGTCAACATTCCCAGCCCGCAATCGTTTGTCGCCGACCCGCCGATCCCGATTATAAATTCTCGACAGCCGTCATCGATCGCGCGCAAAATTAATTCCCCGAGCCCGAACGTCGTCGTGTTGAGCGGGTTCGTCGACGTGAATTTTTTCGACGCCGCCATCGGATTTACCAGCGGCATCGGGTGCACCGCCAGCGTCAAGCCCGCCGCGTCCGCCATCTCGATTACCGCCGTCCGACCGATTCGTCCGTACCGACTTGCTATCAGATTAAATTTGTCCGTTCGCGGATCGGTTACCGGCTCCGTTTCGTCGAATATCCGTCGCAACAACGTGCGCATCTCGAGCGGTCCCGTCACGTTGACGCGCATGATCTCGCCGCCCAGCCCTTCCGTCAACGCGTCGACCGTCCCCTCGCCGCCGTCCGCCAACGGCACCACTTTTACTTCTGCCGTCGGCTCCGCGCGGAGCGCCGCGTTTTTGGCGATCAGCCCCGCCTCCGCCGAGCTCAGGCTCCCCTTGAATGAGTCCATTGCTATTACGATTTTCAATTACCCTGCCTCCTTTTCGAGTCGCATTATTTGTTCGGCGATGTCCGCCGCCGCCGTCGCACGACTCAATTTCAAACACGCCGCCGACATTTTTTCGAGCCGCGCCCGATCGTTTAGTAATTCGTCGACGAGCGCCGTGATCGATTGCCCGCCTGCGATCGAGATTGCCGCCCCGTTGTCGACTGCTTTCTATTGAGCCTCTCTTGTGAGTTTTATTATCCGTTCGGCGATGTCCGCCGCCGCCGTCGCACGACTCAATTTCAAGCACGCCGCCGACATTTTTTCCAACCGCGCACGATCGTTTAGTAATTCGTCGACGAGCGCCGTGATCGATTGCCCGTCCGCGATCGAGAGCGCCGCCCCGTTGTCGACCGCTTTCTATTGAGCCTCTCTTGTGAGTTGTATGATGCGGTTGACGATGTCCGCCGCCGCATTCGCCCGACTCAATCTCAAGCACACCGCCGACATTTTTTCGAGCCGCGCCCGATCGTTGAGTAATTCGTCGACGAGCGCCGTGATCGATTGCCCGCCCGCGATCGAGATCGCCGCGCCGTTGTCGACCGCTTTCTATTGAGCCTCCTTTGCGAGTTGCATTATTTGTTCGGCGATGTCCGCCGCCGCATTTGCCCGACTCAATCTCAAGCACGCCGCCGACATTTTTTCGAGCCGCGCCCGATCGTTGAGTAATTCGTCGACAAGCGCCGTGATCGATTGCCCGCCCGCGATCGAGAGCGCCGCCCCGTTGTCGACCGCATATTTCGCGTTGAGCGCCTCGGGTCCGGGGATTGGCGCGTGCAATATCATCGGCAGCCCCATCGCAAACGCCTCCGTCATCGTCAACGCCCCGGGCTTTGTGATCAACAGCGTCGACCGCGACATCAATTCGATCACATTGTCGACGTAGCCGAGTATTTCTATTGAGTGCCGCGATCGGAATTTTTTCAGCGTCGCCAATAATTTTTCGTTCCGTCCGACGACCACGCGGATAAAAATTTTTTCGTCGCTCGAGTTGAGTTCCTTCAACGTCTTTTCGATCGAGCCCAGCCCGAGCCCGCCCCCCATCATCAAAAGCGCTCGTTCCGTCGTCGACCGCCTTGATCGATTGAATTTGAGATCGATCGGGATGCCCGTCGAAAATATTTTTTGTTGAAGGCGCGAATGTTTTTCGAGCTCCGACTTCATTTCCTCCGTCGCCACAAAATACGCATCGACTTCGCTGTAGAGCCAAATCTCGTGCAACGAGTAATCGGTGAGCACCGCCGCCAATATAAATCTCCGCGCGGATTTGACGTGCAGGAATTTCCACAATGCCGCCGCCGCCTCGGGGAAGGGGTGAGTGCACACGATGACGTCGGGCGCTCGAGCAGCGATCAATCGATTGAAGGGCAAATACATCAGCGTCGACCAGATCAGCCGCGTCAACGGTCCCACCCGTCGAGCACCCGCCAATCTGTAGATTCGATCGTACAAGTCCGGCACCAACCCGAGGATTGCCAAATACAATCGCTTCAACAAATTATTGAATCGCGACACGTCGGCGGACATGAAGTCGATCACTTCCACGTCGGATTGCCCGACCGTCGAAAACGCCCGCGCGATTGCCTCCGCCGCCTTCGTATGTCCCGAGCCGATTGACGCCGACAGGATTAAAATTTTCAACTATGCAGTCAAGCCTCCGTCCACGCTCAAAATCGCGCCCGTGATGAAACTTGCGCGCTCCGACGCCAGAAAATATATCGCCTCCGCTACTTCCTCCGCCGTCGCGATTCGCCCCATCGGATATACGCTCGAGAGTTCGTCGACCGATTCTCCCGAGCGCGCTTCTACGCAGTCAAGCCTCCGTCCACGCTCAGTATCGCGCCCGTGATGAAACTTGCGCGCTCCGACGACAGAAAATATATCGCCTCTGCTACTTCCTCCGCCGTCGCGATCCGCCGCATCGGATATACGCTCGATAAATCGTCGACCGATTCTCCCGAGCGCTTCAATTGATCGATCGTCATGGGAGTGAGCACGTCGCCGGGCGCAACGCAATTGACGCGGATCGGGATGTGCGCGAGCTCGAGCGCAAGGGATTTGGTGAAGGCGACGACGGCTCCCTTCGACGCGGCGTAGAGCGCGCAGAAATAATTGCCTTTGATGCCGACATCGGAGGCGACGGTGACGATCGAGCCGCGCGTTTTTTCGAGGGCATTGACGGCGGCGCGGCTCATAAAAAACGTGCCCTTGACGTTGGTGCCGATGATGCGGTCGAAAGTCGGCTCGTCGACGGAGCGGATATCGCCGTCGGTGTAGAGACCGGCGCAGGTAATGAGCGCGTCGAGGCGTCCGAAGCGCGTCACGGTGTCGGCAACTATTCTATCACACTCGGCAGCGTTTGACACGTCGCCTGCAATAAAAAAAAGACGGCGCTCATCGACGCCGAGAATTTTCAACGCCGCCCGTCCGCGCTCGACATTGCGCCCGACGATCGTCACGTTGAAGTTGTGCTCGAAAAAAATTTTGGCGGCGGCAAGCCCGATGCCCGAGGTGCCGCCGGTGATCAATACGGTCTTAATCATAAAAAAATAACGCCTCTCGCGTAAAAAATTCGTGGACTCATCATCGCAGCAGCAGACCTCATCGTCGGTATCATCAATCTGTTCAAGTAACAATTGAAAGCCGGTTAATGGCGAGTTAATTCGGCTTCATATAATCCCGTCAATTCGCTAAGAAAAAATGTCGGGAAGAAGTCGGCGGCTGTTTCGGTCGTCGTCTTTTTTCGTCCACCAATTTCTGCGGGAACGATCATTGCTCTCATCGGTTTATTTAAATAAATCGGCAGTCGGCTAACCAGCAATTAGCACGACGCCTTACGGGTCACACAACCACCCGGAGGAAGTCGGCACCTACCCTGACGATCGTCGTTTTTTCATGTCCACAAATGAATTGTATCAAACACAAGCATTGGCGTCAATCAATTTTTTTGATCAGCGCCTCGTACATTTCCATGAGGCACGAAACGATCTCCGCCTCCGACATGTCTCGAGCGAAACCGTAGGCGTCGAGGACGGCGTGATCGTTTTCGATGTGCGCCGCGCGGAGCTCCGACGGCATCTTGTCGGGATCGTAGAGCGCCGCCAACGTCCAATCGGGATAAAGGGCGCGCGCGTCGAGGATTGCTTGAGCGGTCTGCTCGATCCGCGCGGAGTGGGCGCACCAAGGAAAATTATTATACACGATCGTTGCCGAATAACGATAGCTCGTCCCGAGATATCCCGCCGTCACTCGCGTCCACGCCATATGCACGATCGACTGCAGCACTCCGAACTCGAACAGCCCGCCGTCGGGAATCGTCAGCACAAGGTTAGTCGCGATCACATCGGGCGGCAAAAATCCCATGGGGATATATTTTCGGCGCTCGCCCGACACGCTCGGCACCACGATATAATTTGTCGACGGTTGACGGAGTTCGGCGAAAAGATGAGGCGTCGCCGCCAATTTTTTTGTCGTCGCCCGTTTGCTCGACAATCGAAACCGTTTGACTGCCTTCAGCCGTTTTGCGATCAAGGGCAATCGAAGTTCGCTTTTCTTCGCGTCGACCAACCACAAACACCATCGATCCTTGCCGTTGATAAATTCCTCCGAGCCGATCAGTCGACGAATAAATTTTTGAGCGCGCGGCTCTTGACGGATAAATTCTTCATAGTCGTCAACTTCGATGATCAGATTGCCGCCGTCGCGCGGAATGCTCCCGAGGATCATCGGCGGCACATCACACAACGGCGTCGTCCGCTTCTCGACAAAATAATTCGGAGCATCATTCAAATACGCGTTGATATTCGCCGCCACGGTTTTTTGCTCACCGTCAAAAATGAGCCGGGGCTTTTTATTGGGCGCAACGCTGAAGCCGACGATCACACAGTACACCGCCGCCGTCTCGTCCGGATCGTCCTGATCGTGCGTCCATTTGAAAGTCCGATGCGCAAAATCAATGTGGATCGTCTCGAAAAGTTTTTGCCACACCGCTGACACCTGCTCGCCCTGGACGATCGAGTTGGTCGACACGAACGCCGCCCGCGTTTGATTGTCACTCATGAATTGAGCGGCTTTGTAATACCAGCCCGTGACATAATCCATTTTTTTATTGTTGAGCCCCGTCGCCGATATCAGATCGTTTTTTTGTTCGGTCGTCTGTAAAAAGTAACCGCGAAACGGAGGATTGCCGATTATATAATCGACGCTGTCGGGCACAATTTCTTTCCAATCGATGGTAAGGGCATTGGCGCAGACGATCCGCGCGGAGCGTTTCAACGGCAGAGGCTCAGTCTTTTTGCGAACGCCGACCTCGGTATCGTAAAACATTTTGCTCTCCGATATCCACATCGCCAATTGCGCAATCGCGACCGCAAAATCATTTATCTCGATCCCGTAAAACTGCTCGATCGAAACTTTGATCTCGCAGGCGACGCCGAACTTCACCAGTTCCCTCAACACATCGTTTTCGAGCTCGCGCAGTTTGATGTAAGTCTCCGTCAAGAAATTGCCCGAGCCGCACGCCGGATCGAAAAACGTCAACGCCGCGATCTTATTTTGAAAATCCTCGAGCGCCGCACGACGATTTTTTTTGTGCTTGCGCTTGATGGCGTCAAACTCATCGCGGAGCTCGTCGAGGAACAACGGCTTGATCAGCTTATGAATGTTGGCGGGCGAAGTGTAATGCATGCCGCCCTCCCGACGCGTGGTCGGATTGAGATCGGACTCGAACAGCGCGCCGAAGATCGTCGGATTGATGGTGAACCAATTCAACACGCCTTTATCCTCGCGCTTGCGCGCCTGCCGAATAATATTGTCGGCGGTGTCTCTGTCGAAGGGCGGAATGTCGAGCGCGGCGTTTTTAAACAGATCGCCATCGACGAAAGGAAACGCGGCAAGCTCCGCGCGGAGATTCGGATCGCGTTGATCGACGGGAGTGTTGAGCACGGCGAAAAGATCATTGAGCGCGCGCCGACGATTGGCGGAAGTTTTGATGTAATTGATGAACTGCTCGGGCTCGAAAAGGGCGGCGTCCTCGGCGTAGAGGCAAAACACGAGCCGTATGCAAAATTGGTTGAGCATATCGCGCTGCTCGGGGTTGAGATATTTGACGGGATCATCGGAGGCTTTGAATTTGCGCGGCGCCAACATTTTTTCCGCGAAGGCGCGATGGATTTTCCCGACGTTATTGGCGGCGTCCTTCGACAGGCGGACTTCTTCAATGTTCTCGTCGTTGGGGTCGATGAGGAACATCAGATAGCGATATTCGACGGTGAGATGGGCGAATTTGACGACGCGCGGCTCGAGAGGCGCATTATTGATGAACACGGGCAGCCGATTGAGATCATGAATACGAAACTCGTCGAAGTTGCAGGTGATGATCCAACGCGGCTTGTCTTTTGACGGAAATTGTTCGGCGTAGCGTTTAGCCTGCTCGAGAGGAGTCAGAAAAGCACCGTCGGACTGTTGAGCGGGCTTGTCGAGATCAACGCCGCGACTTTTCTGCTCGATCAAGACGCCGGTGCGGGCGATGTAGCCGTCGATAAAACATTCCTTTCCGTTGACATCGATCGGCTTCTCGAACTCGATTATTTTTGACGGATCGTCGACGCCGAGCACCGTCAAAAGTCGGTTCCAAAACATTTGCGCGTCGGATTTTTCGGAGCCGCGCCCGCTCCAATCGTGGATGAATTTTTTGATCGCCGTAAAGAGTTGATTGTCATTCATGCTCCGTCGCCTCCCGCAAAGTTTTCTCCCGTCCACAGAGCCGGGCGCCCGCAGGGTGCATAGGGCGGGTGGGTGG
>CALGGP010000399.1 GCA_937915885.1 uncultured Selenomonadales bacterium
CGTTATCGATAAAAAAGTGGCGCCGCCAACGCGGGGGGGGAACCACGGGCTAAGTCGGGCGCCGACCTCCGTGGGTGGGAGCGTTGAGCGGCGCCCACAAAAAAAACGATCCCCGAAGGGATCAGTGGGCGGGATTAAAATTTTTTCATCGGATCTGCAACGCCGCCTGTACCTCGTCCATCAGTGCGTCAACGTCGACGAGGATCGGCTGCAGTTCATGATTGAGCGCCTTCAATCGATCCTTGCGCGCCTTGAAATTTTCGTAAGTCTCCTCAGCCCCGCGCACGATCGGTCCCGTCAAATTCTCCGTCGACGTCATTGCCCACTCGACGAGATTTTCTTGCACTCGACGCGCCCCGTCATCAAAGTCGTCGCGGACGCTGTTCTTCGCCTTCAACAGATTGTCGCGCATCTCCTGTTCTTTGTCGGTGCCGAAAATTTTATCGAGAATCTGATACGCCGTAATCGCCATGCCGATATAGCCCAGCGCCTTCGACGCCCCCTTGACGAGATTGACCGCTCCCCACGGCGCGAATTTCATTCCGAACATATGACCGACGTCCTTGACGACCGACGCGAATTTGATCTCGCCGAGCAGCGGAATCCCCACGCTCATTTTGCTTGCCGCCTTCGCCGTCGTTGCCGCGCGCGAGACCGCCGACGCCGCATCAATGTCGATTTTGACCGAATCGAGCGTGCCGTCGACCACAGTCGGAACGTTGAGCTTCCGACGCACGCTGATCGCCAAATTCGATCGATCAATTTTGTCGAGATTGCCGTCGACTTCCGCACACACCGATTTAATCTGCTCGACAATCGCGCGCTCACAATTTTTGATGTACTCGTCCGAGCGTTGTTGAGCGCGCTCGAGCCGTTTGTTCAGCTCTTCTTCCGACAGCCCGGGCTCGATCTCCGACGCCAACGTCGAGCCCTCCGCGCGGATTTTATTTGCGCACGTCTCGGCAAGCCGTTCGATCGTATTTTTGATCCGACGCTTGCCTTCATTTATTTCCTGCCGCTTGCGACGGAGAATCTCTTCAACGGCGTCGAGATCGGTATCGTCGATCATTTTGCCCGAATCGCCGATGACGCCGGTGATCGATTTGCGGAGCGTCTCGAGCGGCGCCCGCACCTTCGACAGCACACCGCGACTTGCCACAAACGCGTTGAGATTTTCGACAAACCGATCGCGCCCGCTCTGCTCAAAATAAATGTCGCGCAGCTCGGAATCGCTTTCGTTGAGCCCCTCGAGATACATCTCCGCCGCCACGAATGACAGATACAAATCGTCCGTCGAATACGGCGCGATCACCTTGCGCAGATCGTCGGCGATCACCTTCTGCTGTTCGGGGACGTTGCCGAGCGGCGCGCGATCCATTTTGTTGACGACCAGCACCATATTTTTGCCGCGCTTCTGATCGACGGCGAGTTTGCGGAAGTGATTGCCCATGTAACCGTCAAAGCCCTCGTTGGTGACGACGAAAATCAACAGCGCCGCACGATCGATCTCGTAATAGGCGCGCTCGTCGTGATCCGCGCGGAGCCCGGTCTCGATGCCCGGCGTGTCAACGATCTCCAAATCGCCCCAAGGATAAGCCGTCGCCTTGTCAGTGGTGATCGCCGCGCCGATTTTCGTATCGATGCCCGACAACATTTTGATCAGGCTCGACTTGCCGGAGCTGTATTGCCCGACGAACACGAGCTTGACGGCGCCGTCGGACGGTTGCATCGTCGTCGGCAGCGTCGAGCTTTTATCGATCAGATCGCGGTAACGATCGAAAACGCCGCGCGTCCGAGCGAGCAGTTGACTGCCGCGTTGAGTGAATCCCTCGAGTTGAAATTCTGCCATGATAATTCCTCCGTCGTCCGTTAAAACATCGCCGGCGCATCGAAAATCTGTTGGATCAGCTCCGCCTCGTCGGTGTACTCTTTATCGGGCATCAAATCGATCACAACCATACTGCCGTAATCTTCTTCGACGACGCCGTTGATCTCGAGATATCCGTCGTCTAAAACTTCATCCGTGACTATTTCTTTGACATCGCGCCAATAATTATCCTCGTCGACGGTGAACGTCCTGACTTTTTCGCCGAGCAGCTCCGACATTTTTTGACGCGACTCCTCCGGAATTTCATTCGTCGAGAAAATAATCAGCTCATTACCGACAAGCCGCGCCGTCATGATCCCGCTGATGCCGTAAGGATTATTGACGTACTTCAACGCGCTCGACACCATCTCGAAATTCAAACCGCCGTACTGATCATTGATCGTGTCGGCGATTTTGTTTTGCGTGTAAGCGAGCCGCTTCAACGAATCGAGCATCGCAAACAGATTGTCGGTAAACACATTGACCTGCTCATGAAGAATTTTATCGTTGAAGGCGTCAACCAATTGCTCGTCGATCTTCGACAGGGTTTTGTCGCGCACGTCATTAAGATCATTGCGGATTTTCCGTTTCTGCTCACGAATTTTTTCCGAGCGACTGTCGAACAGGAACGAAAACGCCATGCCCGCCAAGCCCGCCGCCCAACCGACAGGTCCGAGCAACATCGCCGCGCCGATCCCGATCCTCAAGCCTTCGCCGTAATCGGTGAGGTCCGCCATGGTGATCGTCGGCACCTCGACTTGGATCGCTCCGAACGACATATCCTGAGTGAGATCATCGCTGAAGCGCCGCATATTTCGTTTCGCCTCGTTGCTCATATCGATCACGAACCGCTGACATTGCCCGCCGATATCCAACTGATTCATCGTCCGCTTCCAAACCGATTCGGCGTTGCTGTCGTCGTAATAATTATCGACAAACCAATCGATTTTGCTGTTGAATTGACTGCGAATGTTGGCGAGGAAGTCGTCCATCTGCGACCGACCGTATTGCAAAAATCCTTCGCGCCACTCGAACACCTTGCCGATATTCTCATCATAACTCTTGCAAGCAACGCAGGTATCGCGGCTCTGCTCGTAGAGCGCGGCGATCGAGTACTGCATCGGACGGGCAACGGCGTCGATGTAGGACTTGAGCCGGAGAAATTTTCCGTCGCGACGAACTTTGTCGAGGATAAATTCTTCGACGGCGCCGAATCTGCTCAACTCGTAGAGGCTCGGATCGTTTTCGCGCTTCGCCTGAGAGAAGAACGCCGCCTGCAGATGCGCGTAGACGAACGGAATATCATCGAAGTCGCCCTCGGGCGCGAACGCCTTAAACTGATTGATGATGTCGTTGATTTTCGAGTTATCGCCGAGTTTTTTCTCAACCTGCTTGAGATCGATTTTGCGTTTGACGTTGTTTCGAGCGGACAATCCGTATTTGACATTGACGATCCCGAGCACGGGCTTGCCGTTCTTTTTGAGCTCAGCGAGGCAATGAGCCTCCGCCTGTTGAACTCCGTCGTCGCTGATCAAAAAAATTGTGAGATCCGCCTTGCGAGCGGCTTCGCGCGCTTTATCTTCGTCGGCTTTACCCTCGAACGCGCAGATGCCGGGCAGATCGTAAATTTTGAGCCCGTTCCATTCGTAAGCGCGAACGTCGCGGGTCGTCCGTTGAGTGCCGTTGCCGATCGATTTGCCCTCGCCGTTGGTGAGAATTTCCATGAGCGTCGATTTGCCCGCCATCGTCCGACCGTAGAGCACGATGGTGAAATCGTCGCCGCGACTTTTGAGCTCGTCGATGTTATCGGACGCCTCCGAGAGCGCTTGATCTCTGATGTATTCGAGTTCGCTCAGCTGATCGGAGAAGTGGGGATCGTTTTCGAGACGACGGTTGTACTGTTGTTGACGGTCGGCTTCGCGGAGATTTTCCTCCTCCTCCTCGAGCGCCGCGCTCATCTTTTGGAAACTTTCATCGGCGAGTTCGCTGCCTCTTTGCGCATAAGCGCGTCCCGCCTCCAATTCTTGTTGAATACTGCTCACATTATCGTCTCCTTTCGCATTGTTCGCGGATCGAATCGATCCTTTCACGTCATTATAATCGCTCTGGTCTCGAATGTTGTCAACCGGCGGGCGACAAAAAAATAATGCGTAATGCGTAATTAAACGGCAGGCGCCGCCAACGCGGGGTGGGAACCTCAGCCTCCGTTGGGCGCCGCGCTCGACGGGTGGGAGCGTTGAGCGGCGCCCCAAAAAAAATGATCCCCGAAGGGATCGATTGAAAAAAATTTTTTAGCGTATAACTTTTAAATCGAAGAGGAATTCGATGATGACATTGCCGATCAGAGTGCCGACGAGCGTCATGAGGACGGCGATCACCGTCATAAACGTCGTGAAGGAGTTCGAGGCGATGTCGAGCACCACGCCGCCCAGTTCGATCCCGAGCCCCGCTCCGATCGCGCCGATGATTATCGACGGGATCAGATAAATTTTCGGGCTGTGCATTTGAGCGACTGCCGCGCCGATCAAAGTCAGTGCGGCGGTATTTTTTATTGCCTCGATGCCGTACTCATGAAAGATCGTATTGCCGAGAAATACGCCGATCAGCGCGCCGATGATCCCTCCGAACAGGATGATCCGAGTGATTCGGATTAAAAATTTTTTGCGCCGGTGTTCGTAGCCGGAATCTCTAAATCCCATAACACTTACCTCAAGCCGCCGACGTCGAGCCGGAATTTGAACCGACGATCGCCTTACGAATCAAATCAATCGGAATGATCGTAAACGCCATGCCCAGCACGAAAATCCATTCGTTTATCGTCAAGCCGAAACATCTCAAAATGACGCCGCCAAGGTACGTCATCGCCACTTGGATCAACACGATCAAGCCCATGACTTTCAAAAAGCCCGAGTTGCCTCCGATGTTGTCAAACAAATTCTTTTGATCCGTCCGAGCGTTGAACGCATTGAACACCGCCGTGAAGATGAAGAACGCGAAATAGCCCGTCATCAAATACATATTCGCATCTTCTTCGCCGACGCGGAAGTGTTGATGCGAGAAGTCTGTCAGCAAAAATACCAAGCCCATTGCGAACGACCACAACGCACCGACGCCGATTGCCGAATACATGTAGCCGTTGATGATGTGCTCGTCTCGAGTCTTCGGCTTCTCGTCCATAAATCGATCGAGCGCGGGCTCGCCGCCGAACGCCAACGCCGCTAACGTGTCCATAACCAGATTGACCCACAAAATTTGCGTGATCGTCAACGGATTTTCGAGCTCGAGCAGCGGACACACGAACGAGATCAAAACCGCCGCCACGTTGATCGTCAATTGGAAGATGATGAATTTGCGGATCGAGTTGAAGATCGTGCGACCGTAGAGGATTGCCTTGCCGATCGATTTAAAATTGTCGTCGAGGATGACGATCTCCGACGCTTCCTTCGCAACTTCGGTGCCGCCGCCCATCGCAAATCCGACGTCGGCTTTTTTGAGCGCGGGCGAATCGTTAACGCCGTCGCCCGTCATGCCGACAACCAAATTCAATTCCTGCGCCAACCGCACGAGCCGCGATTTATCCGTCGGCAACGCCCGCGCGATAACTCTCAACTTCGGCAGATTGCGTTTGACTTCGTCATCGCTCAACTCGTTTAACTCCGTCGAAGTCCACACGACCGCGTCGTCGATCTCGATCAAGCCCGCTTCCTTCGCAATCGCAACCGCCGTCTCTTTTCTATCGCCGGTGATCATCACGACTTGCACGCCCGCTTTGTGCACTTGCTCGATCGCCTTGATTGCGTCGGGGCGGACGTCGTCTCGAATGCCCGTCACGCCGACGAACGTCAAGCCGCTGTCGGGAATGTTGCCGTCTTTGACTTCGCCGTCGTAAGTCACCAGCGCCAACGTTCTGATCGCGCGGTTGGCAAGCTCGTCGATCTTGGCATTGATCGCCGCCGTCGACGTCAGCTTTTGAATTTTGCCGTCCTGATCATAATAATAGGAGCATTTATCGAGCAGACGCTCGGGCGCACCCTTGATCAGCCACAAATTATAATCGCCGCTCACTCGAGCCATCGAATATTTTTTGGCGCTGTCGAAGGGAACGGTATCGCCGACATTCACCGACGGCGGATCGTCCTTGCCGAGCACGTAGCCGAGCAGCGCGCGATCAGTCATGTTGCCGCCGACGACCTCATTGCCCGAGATCACCGCGCCGCTGTTGAATCGAACCGACAACGAGATCAAACGTTGGAGACTTTTTCCGAGCTTGTCAAACGTGTCGGTGAAAGTCGCCGTGCCGTCGAGGAACGTCACAACTTCCAATTGCCCCTTGGTGATGGTGCCGGTCTTATCGCTGAATAAAATGTTGAGCGAACCGGCGGTTTCGATTCCGGAAATTTTTCGGACGAGGACGTTGTCCTTCAGCATTTTGCCCATGTTTTGAGCGGAGACGATTGCGATCATCAACGGCAAGCCCTCGGGGACCGCCATAACGATAATGATCACCGCCAACATCACCGCCTCGACGACGATGTTGAGCACGTCCATCCAATCGGCGCAAAACGCCGCGATGCGCGCCATCTCGAATCCGTTGTGAATGACAATCTTGTCGAAGATGTAAGCGAGCGCGATCGCCACGCCGCCGATATATCCGAATTTACTGATCTGCCCCGCGAGATCGCCGAGCTTCAGTTTAAGCGGAGTATCGCGGTCTTCGCTCAACTGCAATTCGCCCGCAATCTGACCGTAGAGAGTTTTGTCGCCGAGTGTGACCGTGCGCATGACAGCGTTGCCGCCCGCCACCACCGCGCCGCGAAATACTTTATGCGCGTTGAGAAAATCGGTCGATGCGGCTGCCGCTTGATCGTCGGCGTCGTTGGTCGGAGGAGTTTTCGTTTCTTCCTTCGCCTCGCCGTTGAGGATCGACTGATCGACTTGAATGGTGCCGTCGATGATCACGCCGTCGGCGGGAATTTTATCGCCCGTCTGAAGTAAAACGCAATCGCCCATCACGATATCGTTGATGGGAATTTCGGCGACCGCTCCGTTGCGATAGACTTTGCATTTGATGAGCGACGCTTCCGCCTGCAACGCTTGAAACGCGCTCTCGTTTCGATACTCTGAAAAAGTCGAGACGCCGGTCGCAAGAATGACGGCAAGCGCGATGCCGACCGACTCGTACCATTCGGATTTGCCCATGAACGCGAAGAAGACGTTCAACGCGAGGGCGAAGATCAAAATTTTGATGATGGGATCGTCGAAGTTTCCTTTGAGCTTATCCCAAAAACCTTCGCGCGCCTGCTCGGTGATGCGATTATCGCCGTGAGCCGCCTTCGACGCCTGAACTTCCGCGTCGGACAACCCGGTAATCTTCAAAACAACCAACCTCCTAAAAGCAATTCGTAATGCGTAATGCGTAATGCATAATTGGGGTTCGGGGGTGACGAAATTTTAGATCGGAAGAGCGTCGTGTAGGGAAAGAGTGTAGAT
>CALGGP010000400.1 GCA_937915885.1 uncultured Selenomonadales bacterium
GCGATCCAAACCTCCGCGCGGAGCTTGCCGCATTCCCTTACGTCAACGGCGATCTGTTTTCGAGCGCCGATCCCATCCCCGAGTTTTCGCGCGCCGGTGAGCATTGGCTCTTCTCGAGCGCCACCGACTTTAATTGGTTCGGCATCAGCCCCACCATCTTCGGCGCGCTTTTCGAGTCGACGCTCAATCCGATCACTCGACGGTCGGGCGGCATGCATTACACTTCCATCGAAAATATTCATCGCGTCATCGATCCCTTATTCCTCGACGAGCTCCACGACCAATTTAATTCTATCAAACGCCGTCGTAAGAATAAGCGCCGCGAACTCGAAATGTTTCAGCTCAAGTTGGCGCGCTTAACTTTTTTCGATCCCGCTTGCGGCTCCGGCAATTTCCTCACCGAAACTTTTTTGTCGCTCCGTCGCCTCGAGAATGAAGTCATTCGTGAATTGTACGGGCTCGGCGCCCGCTGTCGCATCGAAGTCTCCATCGAAAACTTTTACGGCGTCGAGATCAATGATTTCGCCGTCGCCGTCGCACGCACCGCACTTTGGATTGCCGAAAATCAGATGCTCCAAGAGACCGAAATGATTATTCATGAGGATATAAATTTCCTGCCGCTCACCAGCGCCGCTCATATCGTCGAAGGCAACGCCCTCACCGTCGATTGGCATTCGATCGTTGAGCGCGGCGTCGATTACATCATCGGCAACCCGCCATTCAGCGGCTACTCTTATCAGACCGCGCAACAAAAAACCGATCTGCTCGCGGCGACCGCTCTCAACAATAAAAAGCTCGACTACGTCACCGGCTGGTTTTTCAAAGCCGCCGCCTTCATGCTAGACAATCAAACCCGCGCCGCCTTCGTTTCGACCAACAGCATTTGTCAGGGCGAGCAGATCGGCGCCGTTTGGAAGAAACTTTTTGAGACGGTGCACATCGACTTCGCACGTCGCACTTTCAAATGGCTCAGCGAGTCCGACGACATGGCGGCGGTGCATTGTGTCATCGTCGGGTTCAGCGTGGCGCCCAATGATAAGCCGCGCATCATTTTCGACGGCGATCAAAAAATTATCGCGACCAACATCAACGCCTATCTTTTCGACGGTCCGAATTATTTTGTCGAGACGCGACGCGCGCCGTTGTGTGATGTGCCGCCGATGATTGCGGGCAATCGACCTGCCGACGGCGGCAATCTGATCGTTGAAGCCGACGAATACGACGACTTCATTCGACGGGAGCCTTCCGCGCGGAAATTTATCCGTCCGTTGATCGGCGCGGAAGAATTTATCAACGGCAAACCGCGTTGGTGTTTGTGGTTGGTCGACGCGACGGCTGATGATCTTCGATTGCCTTTGATAGCGGAGCGGATTGAAGGCTGTCGACGAAAGCGACTGTCGAGCCCCGACGCGGGCGCGCGAAAGTTGGCGGCGACGCCTCATCTCTTCCGCGAACAAATCAATCCGTCGACGGCGATCGTCGTGCCGGAGGTTTCGTCGGAGCGTCGAAAATATATTCCGATGGGATTTATCGACGACACAGTGATCGCAACTAACTTGGTGCAAATCATTCCCGACGCCGATCTGTTTCATTTCGGAGTGTTGGAGTCGTCGCTCCATATGGCGTGGACGAAAACTGTTTGCGGGCGGCTCGAGATGCGGTATCGGTACTCGAAAGATATAGTGTACAATAATTTTCCGTGGTGCGAGCGGTCGGCGCGCATCGAGCAGACGGCTCAAAAAATCCTCGACGCGCGCGCCTTATATCCGTCGTGGACGTTGGCGGCGCTCTACGACCAAAAAAATATGCCGCCCGAACTGCGAGCGGCGCATCTTGAAAACGATCGTGCGGTGCTCGACGCCTACGGCTTTGACCCTTCGATGTCGGAGGCGGAGATCGTAGCAAGGTTAATGCGTAATTCGTAATGCGTAATGCGTAATGAAGGAACGGGAGCGACGGAGTGAGGGGCGCCGCCGACGCACCCACCCACCGAGGCGGCGCCCAACCGAGGACAGTGATCCCACCCCGCGCCGGCGGCGCCCCCC
>CALGGP010000401.1 GCA_937915885.1 uncultured Selenomonadales bacterium
TTTTTCAAAAAAGGGAGCCGCGCTCTTAGTAGGCACTCCGAATTGAAGAACGAGCGCCGCCGACGCGGGGAGCCGCCATGAAAAAAAAGGCGTGGCGCCGCCGTTCATGGGCGGGAACTGCGCTCTCAGTAGACACTTCGTTTTGAAGATCGGGCGCCGCCATGAAAAAAAAAGTCGGAGCGCTGCCGACGCGGGTGGGAACCTCTGTCCTCGGTTGGGCGCCGCCGGTGGTGGGCGGGTGCGTCGGCGGCGCCCCTAAACCCGCCGCCCCGATGGTCGACCGAACAGGATTAAAAATTATATTTGACATTTAGACTAATGCGATCTATAATCTCGAACGTTGAAACAAGGGAGGTTAGATCATCATGGCAAAACAAACTTTGGAATTTCAGGCGGAGACCAAGCGTCTCCTCGATCTCGTCGTCAACTCTATCTATACCAATAAGGAAATTTTCCTGCGCGAGCTCATCTCCAACGCCTCCGACGCGCTCGATAAACTTCATTTTGAATCGCTCACCAATCAAAATATTCTCGAGGGCAATGAGGCTTACGAGATTTTCATCGTCCCCGATCCCGCGTCGAAGACGATTACAATCAGCGACAACGGCATCGGAATGACGCGCGACGAAGTCATTGCCAACATCGGCACCATCGCCAAATCCGGCACCAAGGCATTTCTCGAGCGCGTCAAAGAATCCGGCAACGTCACCGAGGAATTGATCGGGCAATTCGGCGTCGGATTTTATTCGGCGTTCATCGTTGCCGACAAGGTCACGTTGATCACCCGTCGAGCCGGCGATCAAGCGGCGTCGAAGTGGGAATCGGACGGCACCGGCGAATTTACGATCGAAGAGTGCGAGAAGGAATCGCGCGGCACGACGATCACTCTGCATTTGAAAGACGAGTTCACCGGCGCCGAAGGCTCCGAAAAGAATTTTACCGACGTCGACACGATCGAGCGGCTCGTCAAAAAGTATTCGGATTACATCAGATATCCGATCAAGATGAATTTCGAGATCGACAAAGTCAGCGACGACGATCAATCCGACGATCAATCCGACAAAAAACCCGTCGAGAAAACAATCGAAGTGCGCACCGTTAATTCGATGACGCCGCTTTGGACGAAGAATAAAAACGATATCAAGCCCGAAGAGTACAATGAATTTTTCAAGCATCAGTTTCACGAGTGGGAGGAGCCGCTCGAGATCATGCACACGAAGGCGGAGGGCACGATCGAATATACGGCGCTGATTTGCATCCCGAAGCGCGCGGCTTACGATTTATATTACTCGACGTATGAGCCGGGGCTGCAATTGTATTCGCGGCACGTGTTCATCATGGACAAGTGCAAAGACTTTTTGCCGGATCATCTGCGGTTCGTCAAGGGGCTGGTCGATTCGCCCGATCTGCCGCTCAACATTTCGAGGGAATTGCTTCAACAGTCGCGCGAAATGAAGAAAATCGGTCAGACGCTCGAAAAAAATATTTTAAAGCAGCTGTCGAAGATGCTCGCCAACGATCGTGAGAAATACGAAAAGTTCTGGGCGGAGTACGGCAAGGCGCTCAAGATCGGCGTGTACAATGACATTTACTCGGGCAAGGTCGGCGAAGAGCTGAAGGATTTGCTGATCTTTAAGACGTCGAAGGAGAAAAAGTATTCGACGCTGGCAGAGTATTTCGGTCGAATGAAGGCGGATCAGTCGAAAATATATTACGCGGTCGGCAAGGACGAGGCGGCGATAGAAAAACTGCCGCAGATGGAAATTTTACGCGATCGCGGGCTCGAGGTAATTTATCTGCTCGATCCGGTGGACGAATTTGCGCTGTCGACGCTCCGACAATATGAGGGTAAAGAATTTCAATCGATAGCGCGAGAGGATTTCGAGTTGGACGACGACGAGTCGAAGGCGGCGAAACAAAAGACGGAGGAGCTTGCGAAGGATAACGAGACGCTTTTAAAAGATGTCAAAGAGGCGCTCAAGGGCAAAGTCGACGACGTAAAATTGACGGCGCGGCTGAAGTCGGGGGCGGTGTGTTTGGCGACAGGGAGCTTCGGACCTTCGCTGTCGATGGAAAAAGTGTTTGACGCGATGAATAATCCGATGTTCAAGGCGGTGAAAATCCTCGAGCTGAATCCGAATCACGCGATCTTCGGACGGTTGAAGGCGCTCGACGAAAATAAGGACTCCGACGAGTTTAAATCGTTCTGCGAACTGCTCTACGCTCAAGCGCTGTTGATCGAAGGCGTGATGCCCGACGATCCGGCGGCGCTCGCAAACAAGATCGCGGAGCTGATGTCAAAGTAAGTTTTTATAATCGACGGGAGATCGGAAATATGGAATCGACATTCAAGATCGGGAGCATAACGGTCGGGCGCAATGAGACGCCGCTCGTCATTCCCGAGATCGGCATCAATCACGAGGGCAGTCTCGAGGTCGCGAAGGCTATGGTCGACGCGGCTTATCGTGCGGGCGCGCGGCTCGTCAAGCATCAAACGCATGTGGTCGAAGACGAGATGACGCACATTGCGAAGTCCGTCATACCCGGCAACAGCACCGACTCAATCTACGATATCATGACGCGTTGCGCGTTGAGCGAAGACGACGAGTATGCGCTCAAAAAATATGTCGAGAGTAAGGGCATGGTCTTTTTGAGCACGCCGTTTTCGCGCGCGGCGGCGGATCGGTTAGAATCGTTCGGAGTGCTCGGCTACAAAATCGGCTCGGGCGAATTAAACAATTACCCGTTGATCAAACACATTGCCTCGTTCGGCAAACCGATGATCGTGTCGACGGGAATGAATGATATCCCGTCAATCCGAAAAGCCGTCGACATAATGAACGACGCGGGCGTGCCGTATGCGCTGATGCACACGACGAATTTATATCCGACGCCGCCGAAATTGGTGCGGTTGGGCGCGATGGTCGAGATGATGAACGCCTTCCCCGACGTGCCGATCGGATTATCGGATCACACGCTGACGAATACGGCGTGCATAGCGGCGATGGGGCTCGGCGCAAGTTTGGTGGAGCGTCATTTTACGGACGTCAAGTCGCGGACGGGTCCGGATATCGTCTGTTCGATGGACGAGTCGGAGTGCCGGGATTTGATCGCTGCCGCGCGGGACGTCAAACAAATGCTCGGAGGAAGCAAGCAAGCGGCTCGAGAGGAGCAAGTGACGATAGATTTTGCCTTCGCCTCCGTCGTGACGATCAAACCGATCAAAGCCGGAGAAAAATTTACGCGCGACAACATTTGGGTGAAGCGCCCGGGCACGGGAGAAATTCTTGCCGCTCATTATGAAGAACTGCTCGGCAGGGAGGCGGCGGTCGACATCGACGACGACGCTCAATTGCGTTGGGACATGGTGCGGCGTGATGGCTAAGAAAAAAATTTGTTTCATCACGGGCACGCGCGCCGACTACGGAAAAATGAAGCCGCTCATGAAAATTCTCGACGACAGCTCCGACTTTGAAGTATTTATTTTCGTCTGCGGCATGCATCTCTCAAAAATTTTTGGGCAGACCTACAGAGAAATTTTGAAGGACGGATACTCCAACGTTCATATGGCGTGGGGGGGGGGGGGCGGACGGTCGCTTGACGCGAGCATGAATCTTGCCGGGACGATACAATATTTTTCGGGCTACGTCGAAAATGTTGATCCCGATATGATCATCGTGCACGGCGATCGAATGGACGCACTCGCCGGAGCGATCGTCGGCGCTCTCCATAATGTCATGGTCGGACATATCGAAGGCGGCGAAGTTTCCGGCACGCTCGACGAGTCGATCCGCCATGCGATATCGAAGTTTGCGCACGTCCACTTCGTTTGCACCGAGGAGGCGCGCGACCGTCTGATCCAGCTCGGCGAAGAGTCCGCGCGAATTTATGTGATCGGTTCGCCCGATATCGACGTGATGATGCGAAAGGATTTGCCCGACATGCAGGAGGCGCGGGCGCGCTACGATATTTTTTTCGACCGCTATGCAATCCTCATGTATCATCCCGTGACGACCGAGTATAAAGTTTTGGGCGATAAAATAAAAGCGGTCGTCGACGCCGTCATCGACAGCGGAAAAAATTTCGTCGTCGTTTATCCCAATAATGATCTCGGCTCCGAAGTGATTCTGCATGAGTATGAACGCTTCAGAGGCAATAAAAAATTTCGCGTCTTCCCGTCGATCCGATTTGAGCACTTTCTGACGTTGATGAAGCACGCCGATTTTATGATCGGCAACTCGAGCGCGGGCGTGCGCGAGACCGGCGTCTACGGGTTGCCCGCGATCGATATCGGCACTCGACAGCACGGTCGATATAATATCGAGCACATGAAAAATATAATCCACGTCCAAGATGAGCGCGATGAAATTCTTCGGGCGATCGAGGAGACGAAGTCGCACGCGATCAAGGTTCATCAATTCGGCGACGGCAACAGCACCAAACGTTTCTACGAGATTATGAATCGTCCCGCGTTGTGGGCAACGGAAATTCAAAAACATTTTATCGACCTGCAGATGTACTGAAAATTTTCCGCGCGGAGTAATGCCCGCGCTTTTTTTATGTCTTGTGCTTGATTTTTCGAAAGGTCATATTTAAGCTTGTCCAAGCGACTTCTCGTCATTGCAATCGCATTGATGACTATGCTTTGGACGCCGGTATGTGAGTGCGCGGAAAAGCCCGATCAATGGCTCGTCTATTGGTACGTCTGCGGTACCGATATTGAGTCTGCACGCATTGCTTTTCGTACCGGCACCAATTTGCTGTCCGACGATCCGAACGCTTTATTCCTCGCCGATCCCGTAAAAAAGCCGGGCGACGCGACTCGTTGCATCAACGAAGTAGAAAAGGCAACTCTGTCTCCCAATATAAAAATTTTTATGCAGGCGGGCGGCACTTATGTTTGGGGGCACAAAAAATTCCGCGATAACAATGCAAAATTTGACACACGAGACACATTGTCCGCCAATAATTTTCTCAACAACAAAGGGATTCACTTCCAAGAATGGTACTTGACAAAAGCATCAAAGCCCGTAAAACCTGGTAAACTCAGCCGCTATGTTTACGACCAAAATCATCGCAATTGGCTTCCGCGCGAACAGTTACCGATAAGCGGCAAGCCGAATACAATCACCGACATGGGATCGCAAGCGGGGCTGATCGATTTCCTTAAAGCCGGTCAACGTCTCGAGCGCGAGCTTTATCCCGACGGCAATGTGCGTCGCGCGTTTATTTTTGTCGATCACGGTGTGACGGCTCTTTACGGACTCTACGGCATTTGCAAAGATGCTTACACCGGCAATGCTCTCAGCTTGCAAGACATTCAGAGCGCATTTTCCAATGTCAAAGACGGTTGGACGAATCCCGAGGATAAACCTTTCGAGGTCGTAGCCTTCGACGCCTGTGTTATGTCGGTGTATGAAACGGCGATTGCTGTCAAAGACGCTGCCAATTATATGGTAGCTTCGCAAGAAGAGACTGTCGGTAAAGTTATGTTCGGATATACCGGTCTGCTCAATGAATTGTCGAGTAATCCCGCGATGAGCGGCGCGGAACTCGGCAGAGTCATTTGCAAAACCTATTGGGATGACTCCAAAAAAACCGACAAGGAATTTGGTACAACAGCCAACACCGTTCTGACTTTGTCGGTCGTTGATCTCTCCGAAAAGAAAATGGACGCGCTTACGACGGCTTATTCCAATTTTGGAAAGGAAGCGCAAGATTTTGCTCGCCAACACCCCGAGGAGTTCCTTCAAATCTTTACAAAGTTGAAGAACGCGGCAAATCGTGCAGAAAAATATCCGTCTACAGCGATGGTAACAGCGGCGGCGACGCCACCATTTTTCGGGAAGTACGATGCGCCGTTATTGGTGGATTTACAAGGATTGGCGAAAAATACGGGGCAGAATGTTCCCGAGCTCAAGCAAGTAAGCAAAGACTTGGTCGCTGCAGTCGAGGACGCTGTGATTTATCAAAAGCGCGGCGATTCGCTCAAGCAGGGCGGCGGACTTTCGATCTGGTATCCGGTGGATTTGATTAACAGCGGGAAGAATATCAAAGCCTACCAAGAATTTATTGCAGAATCTCAACTGACTCCCAAAACGCAGGGGAATTTGTATGGTCTTTTATATGAGGGACTCAAAGCGATCAACGCATCTGATCACGATCCTCTCGCGCTGAGTGAATTGAAGGATGCTTTCGTTGAGGTCAATGAAAACAAAAAAACCGCTTGGGTTGAGCTTGACGAGGATCAGTGCAAAAAAATTGAAGGCGTCCGCTTTAATCTGGTACAAGTTCAAGCAATCGAAGATAAATTGCAAGGTCGAGTTTTGGGCGTAGACAGCGGAATGAGAGCGGATTGGAAGGCAGGCAAATTCGAGAGTACCTTTGACGGCAAATGGATTGCGATTGAAGGACAGCCGGTTTTTGCCCAAGTCGTTTCCGGAGCTGCACGGGCAAATAAACGCGGCAAGAAAATCGGCGGCTCCGAAATATGCTCGATTCCGATTTTACTCAACAATAAGATGTGCATGCTGTTCGTCACTTGCGAATATCCCAAAGAAAAATTTACGGTGATCGGTGCGGTTCCCATCGTAAACGAAAGAGGGCAAATCGTTGTGGACGAAAAACGACGGTTGCTTGTGGACGAAAAAGGAATGCCCCGCGGTCTGCTTTATGGTTTTAATCCGGGCGATGTGGTAACTCCGATTCAAGTCAAATTTGCTTTATCCGAAGATGATGTTGATAATATCGAATTAAGAGCACAAAAAATCTACGGTAGGGCGTTCGACGATTTAAGTGACGAAGAAAAAATCCACATTACTCAAGATATCCCCTACGGCGAACTCGGCACGCCGATAACGGTTGGCAATCAAAAATTGAAAGTAGCGATGAGTGCGCTCCCCGACGGCAATTACGCGTACATGTTCGAGTTTGTCAATCCGATTAACAGCAAATATAACGCGCGTGCGGATGAGATTGCGATTTTTAAAGTCAGAGACGGTAAAATTGTCGAAGTGAAACATTCCGACGACATTGAAGACCTCAAAGATTTTCGGTGATTGATTGCAAACTTGCCGACAGACGAAAAATTTAGGAGAGGAGGGATTGATATGAAAAGATTTTTGATTGCATTTACGGTATTCGTGATGTTCCTCGCAGCATTTTCAACATCGATCGACGCAAGAAGACACTATACTAATGATGACAATACTTGTACTGCATGTTGGGGTTCGGGAAAATGCCGGCAATGTGAAGGTCGCGGCAGTTGGATCGAAGAATTTGTTGATTCGGACGGCGAGCCGTACGAAGAAACCGTATACTGTAATGAATGCAATGGAAGTGGAGCTTGTTGGCTTTGCGGCGGCTACGGCGTATCCTGACAGGGCACCAAAAATTTCAATGATAATTGTATAAGAAAGTCTCCGCGCGGAGTGATGCCCGCGCTTTTTTTTATTGCGTTGCCAATCGAAATGAAATGTGGTAAATTGTTTCGCATTACATCGAAGGAGTGAATAAATTTTGGACGACATAGGATTGCCGCTCGCGCCGATTGTTTTGTGCGCGCTGATGAGCGGCTGGTTTTCGTTAATGGAAACATCGATATCGGAGAGCCATCGAACGCGGCTCGAGAAGGAAGCCGAAGAGGGCGACGGCGATGCACAATCCGCATTGAAAATTCTCGACGCGCCCGATAAATTGATAGCCGCCGCCCACGTCGGGCTCACCGTCTCAAGTATGCTCGCCGGCTTTTTAACGTTTCTCTTCTCGTCGGTCGTTTATAGTATGTTGGGCGATATACAATTTCAGTGGGTAGTCGCGCTGATTATATCATTCGGCATCATCGCAATCGTGCTCCTCGCCGTAGGCGTGTTCATCCCGAAAGCCGCCGCTCGACGCACGCCCGAAAAATTTTTGTTCGATCACTATAAAGGCTTCCGACGGACGGCAATTTTGATGACGCCGTTGACATTCCCGCTCGAAAAAATTACCGCGCTTGCGATGATGCTCACCGGCTCGACCGTCGACGCGCAAGATGACGCCGTCACCGAGGATGAAGTCAAAGATTTGATCGAGCAGGGCACCACCGACGGCACTTTCGAGACGGAGGAAAAAAATATGGTCGGGCGCGTGTTCGAGCTCGGCGACGAAACTGCTTACTCTCTGATGACGCCGCGCACTCAAATGGTGTGGCTCGACCTCAATGATTCTCTCGAGCATAATTTGAAAACCGTCCGCGATCACCCAGATACGATTATCCCCGTCGGCGAAGGTTCTCTCGATGAGTGTCGCGGGCTGCTCTATGCGAAAGATTTGCTCGACGCCGCGCTTGCCGAGGACGGAGTAAATAAAATAGCCCGTCAAGCGATCAAGCTCGACGAGCTGTTGCACGCGCCGATGTACGTCCCGAGTTCGATGGACACCTTCCGCTTGCTCGAGAAATTTCGCAACACTCGAGTGCATGAGGCGATGGTGCTTGACGAGTTCGGAGGCGTGGTCGGTTTCATCACGCTCGACGACATTTTGAATGAAGTGATCGGCACGTCGGAGGACGGCGAGACCGAGTCCGCGCAATTCACGTCCGTCAATAAAAATTCCTGGTTCGTCGACGGGCTCTATGATGTTGACGACTTCAAAAAGTATTTCAAAATCGATCAGTTGCCCGAGGAAGAACGGGATCATTTTCAAACGATGGGCGGCTTCGTCACGTCATACTTCGGATATATTCCCAAGGTCGGCGAGTCGTTTGTGTGGAATGAATTGAAATTCGAGGTGGCGCGAATGGATCGGGCGCGCGTCGATAAAATTCTCGTCACTCGAGCATGAGCGGATCGGCGCCGTATTTGTTCCAACCGACCGTCCCCTTCGCGAGCAGCAGATATATCCAGAACAGCACACACACGAGCGGAACGATGGTCAGCAACACGAAGCCGCCGCTCAGGTTGAGATCGTGGCAGCGTCGGACGGAGACCATCATATTGCCGAACATCATCGGGAGCATCGTCATGAAGTGCATGATCAGGAGTAAAAAGCTGTCGGTACTGCCGATGATTTTTGACGTGAGCCAGACGAGAACGACATCGAGCACGCCGAAAATCAAACTTACGAGCAGAGTATACTTGAAATATTTCAGGCGGTTGAGCCGCCCCTCGGTCACAAAAATATTTTCCTTCATCCAATCGATCAACTAAAAACTTCCCTTCAAAAATTTTAATCCCGACGATTTAAGGGGCGCCGCCGACACTCCCACCCACCAATGGCGGCGCCCAACAGAGGAAGCGGTTCCCACCCGTGTCGTCGGCGCCTCGCCTTATTAAGCGATGCCCGCGCGTGCCGACGGTGCCCTGCCTTATGGAGCGGTTCCCACCTGTGTCGTCGGTGCCCTGCCTTATGGAGCGATGCCCGCGCGTGTTGTCGGCACCCCTACTCTTAAGTCCTAAAAAAATTTTTCAAAAAGGAGCCGCACTCGGGGGCGGGAGCTCAGGCGGCGCCCTTTTTATCGTCTCTCCGCGCGGATATTTATTGTGCGAGTTCTTTAGATTTATCGGCGGCGGCGACTACCGCCTCAATGAACGCGCTCCTAACCGCCGCCTCCTCGAGCACTCTCACGCCTTCAATCGTCGTGCCCGCCGGCGAAGTCACTCGATCTCTCAACACGTCGGGGTGTCCGCCCGCGAGCACCATCTTTGCCGCGCCGAGCACCGTTTGCGCCGCCAATTCGAGTGCCACTCCGCGCGGAAGTCCCGCCGCAACTCCTCCGTCGCTTAACGCGTCGATCATCAGGAATGCAAACGCCGGTCCCGAGCCCGATAATCCCGTGACGGCGTCCATCAAATTTTCGTCGAGCACCACGCAACGCCCGATCGCCGACCAAATGTTTTTGACGATCGACAGTTGCTCGTCGTTGACGCGCGCGTTGGGCGATAATGCCGCCATGCCTTCGCCGACGGCGACTGCCACATTGGGCATCACTCGAATGATCGCGTGCTCGGGAAAAACTTTTTCGATCGAACTGCGCGGGAAGCCGGCGACCACCGACAATATTAAAGTTTTTTTGTCGAGCCGCGAAATGCCATGGAGCGCGTTGACGGCGTCCTTGGGTTTGACGGCAACGATCAAAATGTCGAGCGCGTCGAGAAATTGATCGGCGTCGACGGTTGCGTTGACGTGATACGTTTGATTGAGATGCTCGACGCGCGCCTGAACGGGGTCGGCAACGAAAATGTTTTGAGCCGCGACAATTTTATCGGCGATGCCCTTGATGACTGCTTCGGCGAGCGCGCCGCCTCCGATAAATCCGATGTTCAATGTGATCACTCCCTAAAAATTTATCTCCCGCCCAC
>CALGGP010000402.1 GCA_937915885.1 uncultured Selenomonadales bacterium
GGAGCGTCGGCGGCGCCCCCTTTTAACCGGCGGGAATAATTATTTGAAACGGTACGTGATCCGACCGCGCGTCAGATCGTAAGGCGTCAACTCGATCGTCACCTTGTCGCCAGGCAGTATCCTGATGAAATTCATTCTGATTTTCCCCGATACGTGCGCCAGCACCGTGTGACCGTTTTCGAGCTGAACCTGAAACATTGCATTCGGCAGCGCCTCAAGCACCTTGCCTTCCACTTCGATTACGTCTTGCTTTGACATCTTCGTCTCCTCTTCTCACTTCACCGAGGACAAGACGCGAACGAGATCATCGGTGACTTTTTCGATCGGCTGCCTGCCGTCAATTTGCGTGTACAATCCTGCCGCCGCGTAGTAATCGATCAACGGCTTCGTCGACGCCTCGTAGACCGAGAGCCGATTCTTCATCGTCTCCTCGTTGTCGTCCTTGCGCTGATAGAGATCGCCGCCGCAGTTGTCGCAAACGCTTTCGACCTTCGTCGGATTGAATTTGACGTGGTAAGTCGCTCCGCACTTCTTACAAATCCGACGCCCGACCGCGCGCTCGATCAAATCCTCCGCAGGGACGTGAATGTTGAGCACCCGCGTCAATTTCATTCCGAGATCGTCGAGAATTTTTTTGAGCGCGTCCGCCTGCTCGACCGTCCGCGGGAAGCCGTCAAGGATAAAACCTTTCTTGCAATCGTCCTTCGCAAGCCGCTCACGGACAATGCCGATCGTCACTTCGTCCGGCACCAGTTTACCGCTGTCCATGCACGCCTTAGCCTGCTTGCCGAGCTCCGTGCCTTCCTTGACCGCCGCGCGGAACATGTCGCCTGTCGAGATGTGCGGGATGTCGAATTTCTTTACGAGTTCAGCCGCCTGCGTACCTTTACCGGCACCCGGAGGCCCCATCAAGAGAAGTTGCATTATACGATCCTCCTATTTCATAAAACCTTCGTAGTGCCGCATGACGACCATCGCCTCAATCTGTTTCATCGTGTGCAACGCGACGCTGACGACGATCAAGAGTGCCGTACCTCCGAAGTAAACGCCTTGAATGTGTGTCGCCCCCGCGATCAGATTCGGCAGGACTGCGATGAACGCTAAAAAAATAGAGCCCGCCAAAGTTATTCGCGTGAGGACATAGTCAAGGTAATCCGCAGTCGGCTGCCCCGGACGAATGCCCGGGACGAAGCCGCCGTATTTTTTGAGATTGTCCGCCATATCGGGGATTTTGACCGTGACCGCCGTGTAGAAGTAGGTAAAGAAGATGATCAGCACGACGTAGATCGAGGTCTGCAACGGCGTCCCCCATTGGAGATACGCCGCCGCCTTTTGGATCGTCGGATTGTCGATGAACTGCACGATGGTGATCGGGAACATCAGCACCGACGAGGCGAAGATGATCGGGATGACGCCGGCTTGATTGACTTTCAACGGGATGTGCGACGAATGCCCGCCGTATGCTCGGGAGCCGACGACGCGTTTTGCGTAGGTGATCGGAATCCTCCGCGCGCCCGCCTCGATGTAGATGACGAACACAATCATCGAGAGCGCGATTATCGCGAACAGCACGACGCTGAAATAATTTATGGTGCCGGCTTGGACGTATTGATAGATCATCGCGAGATTTTTCGGGAGCGCGGCGACGATGCCGGCGAAAATTATCAGCGATATCCCGTTGCCGACGCCCTGAGCGGTGATCTGCTCGCCGATCCACATTAAGAGCGTCGTCCCCGCCGTCAAAGTGATCGCGATGATCAGAATGTTGACGGGGTTCGGATTGAGGATCGCCTGCTTGAGCCCGATCGACATTCCGACCGCTTGGAAGAACGCCAGCACGACCGTCAGCTTTCGAGTGACGCGCGTCGTTTTTTTATGTCCCTCGGCGCCTTCCTTCGACCACTGCTCGAGCGTCGGCAGCACCACCGTCAACAGTTGCATGATGATCGCCGCGTTGATGTAGGGAGTGATGCTCATCGCGAAGATCGAAAACTTACTGAACGCGCCGCCCGAGAACAGATCCAACAGTCCGAACAGACTGCCGTTGTTGAACAGCTGCTCGATGGCTGTCGGATCGACGCCCGGGACGGGGATATGCGTCCCCATTCTGAACACCGCGAACATTATCAGCGTGAAGATGATGCGCTGACGGAGCTCGGGAATTTTGACGATGTTTGAAAGCGCTGACAGCACTTAGCTCACCTTGCCGGACGCTTTTTTATCGGACGCCTGCTGTTTTTCGAGGCGCTCTTTTTTATTTCCGTGTGTCTCAACGACTTTCGGCTTGAGAATTTCGACGGTGCCGCCTGCGGCTTCGATCTTCTTCTGCGCCGACTCCGACACGCCCGCCGCTTTGATGTTGAGCTTCTTCGTCAACTCGCCGCCGCCGAGAATGCGGATGCCGTCAATGAAATTCTTCTTCTTGATAACTCCGATCTCGCGGAGCGTCTCGAGACTGACTTCGGCGCCGTCCTCGAATTTCTTCTCGAGCGTCGAAAGATTAATCGCGACGTATTTTTTCGCCCAGATATTTTTGAAACCGCGCTTGGGCAGACGACGGTAGATCGGCATCTGACCGCCTTCAAAGCCCGGACGAACTCCGCCGCCGGAGCGCGCCTTCTGCCCCTTGTGACCGCGACCGGCGGTCTTGCCGTTGCCGGAGCCCGTGCCGCGACCGACACGATTCCGTTCTTTGCGCGAGCCTTCGGCAGGTTTCAGTTCATGAAGTTTCATTCTGCTTTAACCTCCTGCTGCTCATCGACCTTTTTCTTGAAACTGATCTTTTTCTTCGTGAGTGCGTCTTCAACCTCTTCGACGACGACCAGATGTTTCACCTTGAAAATCTGACCGCGCACGCACGGATCGTCCGGCAGGATCGAAAACGAATTGATCTTGCGAAGTCCGAGCGCCTTGACCGTCCGACGCTGCGTCTCGGGTCGACCGATGAGACTGCGCTTGAGCGTGACTTTCAAATTTGCCATTGATGCGCGCCCCCTCTCAACCGAAAATCTCTGCGACCGTCTTGCCGCGAAGTTCCGCAACGACTTCCGCGCGCTTCAACTGTTTAAGCCCCTCGAGCGTCGCGCGCACCATGTTATTCGGATTCGACGAGCCGATCGACTTCGTCAAGATGTCGTGAACGCCCGCCAACTCGAGCACCGCACGCGCCGGACCGCCCGCGATGACGCCGGTACCTTTCGACGCCGGACGGAGCATCACGCGCCCCGCTCCGAACACCCCGACGATCCCATGCGGGATCGAGCGATCCTTGAGCGCGACCTCGATCAAATTTTTCTTCGCATCGTCGACGCCCTTGCGAATTGCCTCGGGAACCTCAGCCGCCTTGCCGAGCCCCACGCCGACCTTGCCGTTTTTATTTCCGACCACGACGAGCGCGCTGAACGAGAACCGACGACCGCCCTTGACGACCTTTGCGACGCGATTGATATAAACGACCTTCTCCTCGAACTCCGGAGTCTCGTTGTCGCCGCGATCGTTGCGGTCGAATCTGTCATTTCTTGGCATTCATTTAACCTCCTTCGTTCAAAATTCGAGCCCGCCCTCGCGAGCCGCTTCCGCCAGCGCCGCCACACGACCGTGGTAGATGTAGCCTCCGCGATCGAACACGACGGTTTTGATACCCTTATCGAGCGCCTTTTTGGCAATCGCGAGCCCGACTTTTTTCGCCGCCTCGATGTTGCCGCCCTTGCCCTCGAAATCTTTATCCATCGAGCTTGCCGCTGCAAGCGTAATTCCCTTTTCGTCGTCAATGACTTGCGCGTAGATGTGCGCCAGACTGCGGAACACATTCAGACGCGGACGCTCAGCCGTTCCGAACACGCGGTTACGGACTCGAAGGTGGCGTTTCTGACGAACTTTATTTTTATCGACCTTCTGAATCACGCTATCAACCCCTTACTTCTTGCCTTTCGCTCCGGCTTTGCCTTCTTTGCGACGAATATGCTCGCCCGCATACTTAATGCCCTTGCCCTTATACGGCTCGGGCTCGCGCCAGCCTCTGATCTTCGCGGCGACCGCGCCGACCAATTCTTTATCGATCCCGTTGACGACGATCGAAGTCGCCGTCGGAACATCGAAGCTGATCCCTTCGGGCGGCTCGATCACAATCGGATGCGAGTAGCCCAACGCCAGGTTGAGATTTTTACCCTGTTTCGCCGCACGATAGCCGACGCCGTTGATCTCGAGATTTTTCGAGAAACCCGTCGTCACGCCGACCACCATATTATTGATGAGCGTGCGCGACAGCCCGTGCAGACTTCTATGTGTTTTATTATCGGAAGGACGCGTGACGGTCAGAGTGTTGCCTTCAACGGTTATTTTCATTTCCGGACGGATCTTGCGGGACAACTCGCCCTTGGGACCCTTGACGTGCACCAGATTTTCCTCGTCGATATTGACCGTGACTCCGGCGGGAATTTCGATCGGTGCTCTTCCAATTCTCGACATCTTTGCACCTCCAAAACTGCAATTAGGAATTAGTAATTAGGAATTAGGAATTGAGAGAACGGCTTTTAATTCCTAATTCCGCATTCCTCATTCCTAATTATCTTACCAGACGTAAGCTATGACTTCGCCGCCGAGCCCCGCCTTGCGAGCGTGCTTGTCGCTCATTATCCCCTTCGATGTGGAGATGATCGCGATGCCCAGCCCGCCGAGCACCCGAGGGAGCTCACGGCGCTTGGAATACTGACGAAGTCCCGGACGGGAGATGCGCTTGATGCCGGTGATAACCTTTTCGCGGTTCGGACCGTATTTCAAGAACACAGTCAAGATACCCTGCTTGTTATCCTCGGTGAAGCTGAAGTCTTTGATGAAACCTTCCTGCTTGAGAACCTCCGCGATGGCGGTTTTGATCTTCGAGCCGGGGATTTCAACTTTTTCGTGATTGACGGAGTTCGCATTACGAATGCGCGTGAGCATATCTGCGATAGGATCAGTCATTGCCATTGCTAACCGATATCCTCCTTTCCTGATGTTACCAACTGGATTTGGTGATGCCCGGGATCACGCCCGCGTAGCTCATCTCGCGGAAGCAGATGCGGCACATCTCGAATTTACGAAGGTAGCCGTGCGGACGCCCGCAAATTTTGCAACGGTTATAGCGACGGGTGGAGAATTTGGGTTCCTTTTTCCATTTCTCGATAAGCGCCTTTTTCGCCATTTGATAACCACCTCCCCTTATTTGTTGGCGAAGGGCATCCCCATTTGCGTGAGGAATTCTCTCGCCTCTTCGTCGGTCGGCGCGGTCGTGACGATCACGATGTCCATGCCGCGAATCTTATCAATTTTATCGTAATCGATCTCGGGGAAGATCAACTGCTCTTTGAGACCGAGCGCATAATTCCCGCGACCGTCGAAAGACTTCGTGCTGACTCCTCTGAAGTCTCTGACGCGCGGCAGTGCCACGTTCATAAACTTGTCGAGGAACTCGTACATTCTCGTCCCGCGCAGCGTGACTTTGCAGCCGATTGCCATGCCCTTGCGGAGCTTCCAAGCGGCGAGAGATTTTTTCGCGCGCGTCACGATCGGTTTTTGACCCGAGATCAGAGTGAGATCGGACGTTGCCGCCTCGAGCGCCTTCGGATTGCCGACCGCATCTCCGACCGCCATGTTGATCACGATCTTGTCGAGCTTGGGCACCTGCATGACGTTTTTATAGGAGAATTTCTCCATCAGCGCCGGCATGACTTCTTTCTGATATTTTTCCTGCAGTCTGTTCAAGACTCATCCTCCTTCCCGAATTATTTGGTCTGGTCGATGACCTCGCCGCATTTTTTGCAAACGCGCACTTTTTGCCCGTTGACTTCCTTATGAGCAATGCGCGTCGGCTTACTGCAGGCGGGGCATACGAGCATGACTTTGCAGGCGTGGAGCGGAGCTTCCTTGGTGAGGATGCCGCCCTGCGGAGCCTTGAGATTGGGTTTGGTGTGACGCTTGACTTTATTGATGCCTTCGACGATCACCTTGCCGTGCTTGGGCTGCGCCTCGATGATTTTGCCTTCCTTGCCCTTATCCTTGCCGCTGAGCACGATCACGTTATCGCCCTTTTTGACGTGCAAATGATTGATTGACAAACCGGCACCTCCTCTCTGAACGGATTAGAGAACTTCGGGAGCGAGCGAGATGATTTTCATGAAATCCTTCTCGCGGAGTTCGCGCGCGACCGGTCCGAAGATACGGGTTCCGCGCGGAGTTTTATCCTCTTTGATGATGACGGCGGCGTTCTCGTCGAAACGGATATAGGAGCCGTCGGGGCGGCTGAGCCCCTTTTTCGAGCGAACGACGACTGCCTTGACGACTTCGCCTTTCTTGACTTGACCGCCGGGCGTAGCGCTCTTGACGGTCGCGACGATGATATCACCGATGTTGGCGTAGCGGCGGAACGAACCGCCGAGCACTCTGATGCACATGATCTCTTTCGCGCCGGTGTTGTCGCCGACGTTGAGCATCGTCTGCTGTTGAATCAATTTGACCTCCTCCTTTCGATCTTTATTGAAAAAATTTTTTTCGAGGGCGGGTGGGAAACACGGTTCCTGTTAAGGAACATGGGGCGG
>CALGGP010000403.1 GCA_937915885.1 uncultured Selenomonadales bacterium
TGTCCCGCCCGCCCACCCCTGAAAAACTTTTTTCAAAATAAGGGGCGCCGCCGACGACGGGCAACGTTTTTTGCCCGCCCGCCCTTTGAACACTGCATGTTCAGGTTTTAAGGGACGAAGGGCGCCACCGCTGCGGGATGACGGTTTTATTCCCCGCCCGCTCGCTGGCAACTACGCTGTCGATGAAAAGGACGGGCGCCGCCGGCGCGGGGTGGGAACCTCTGCCTCCGTTGGGCGCCGGCATCGACGGGTGGGAGCGACGGCGGCGCCCCCATAAATCCTCGGGCGAAACAAAAAAGGAGTGATCGCCTTGAAAAAAATTCTGCTCTTCTTCGGTATCCTGATCGCGCTGTTGGCGTTGCTCGCACAATTCGTCCTGCCGCAAATTTTGACGGGCATGCTCCGCGAACAAGTCATTCGCCTCACCGCATCGCAGGAAGTCAACCTAACTCTCGACTCCACGCCGCGCTTTATGATCGCCGCAGGTAAGGTCGACGCCGTTCATTGCGACGCCTCCAACGGCAAGATCGGCGACCTCGAGACCGCATCGCTCACTCTCGACGGCGACAACGTCAAGGTCGATATGCCCGCGATTCTCTTCGGGCTCAAGGAAGGCAAGCGCTCTTTCGACATCGACGAAGTCTTAAAGTCCGTCGGCAACGTCGAGCTCAAGGGCACCGTCACCGAAGATAATCTTCGCGACTTCCTCATGAAGAAATTCTCTCAACTCGAGGAACTCACGATCAAAATGACGCCCGACGGGATCAATGCCGTCGCGAAAGCCCGCGTCCTCGGTCGAGCCGCCGACGTCGATCTCGACGGGATTGTGCTCGCCGACGGCGGCAACCTCTATTTCCGCGCGACCGGCTTCAACATTCACAACGCGTTGCTCCGTCACGTCCAGCTCGACAATTTCTTCGCCGACCTCAAAATCGTTGACGCCGAGCAACTCCCGCTCAATCTCCAATTCACCGCCGTCGAGATGCAGGACGGTCAAACTCTTTTAACCGCAGTCAGGAACGCTCAATGAAAAAATTTTTATATAACCGATTGCTGTTGATCGCGATCGCTATTGGCTTGATCGCGTCGCTGGCGATCGCCTTCCAACGTCACGAGGTCGAGACTCGCAACAATCGCGTCGATCTCGTCGTCGATTACGACAGCCTCTGGAATCTCGCCGAACGTGAGGGGCTCGACTTCTCGACCGTCCTGTCGAAAGCGAAAAACGCCGGCGTCACGTCGCTTGCCATTTACGAGACCACGCTCGAAAAACTCACTCGTCAGGGGCGCATCGTCGTCGCCGCCGGTTATGACATCATCGCGAATTATTACAACGGCACTCTTGCCGATTACAATTGGCGCGTGCTCGTCGAGGGCGGCTCGATCGATCCGAATCGCGTTTACGTCGTCGGCACCGACCCGAATGTTTACGCCGAGGCAAAGGACGATATCATCAGGCGCACCGGCACCGCGCGGATTAATATTCTGCCGTTCGGCGTCGACGAGGACGGAAATGCGCTCGGTGAAGTGCTCGAGCTCCGCGCTCAATACGCGCCGTTTTTGACGGTTAAGCTCGGCATTCCGACTTACGAGTTGGATATCGCGCGCAACGCCGGATTTATGATTCTCGCTCGACCGTCGAATTATCTGCAGTGCAAGGCGGACGATATCCGATCGACATTCGCGCGGCTCGACGGATTTCCGATCTCGGCGGTGGTTTTCGACGGGCAACAGGCGCTCGGCGCTCCGAATTTGATCGATACGACCGTCGGAGAAATGGCGCGCCGTCGATTGACGCTCGGGCTGATCGAACACGTCACTCAACTGCAATTTTATCCGCAATTGGGGCTGGAGAATTTAGCGCGCGGGCTCGGATATGATCACACGGCGCGGCTTTACGCGATCCCGAAGGACGAACAGCCGAAACTGCCGATTGAGACGGCGGTCAATCGTTGGGCGACGACCGATCACGAGAGAAACATCCGAATTAATCTGCTGCGGATTTACGACAAGCCCGACGGCGATATGAATTTGGTCGATACGAACATGAAATATTTCCGCGACACGGCGGAGGCGATCGAGGCGAAGGGCTTTACGCTCGGCTCGGCGTCGACTTTCGACAGCTATTATCCGTCGAGGGCATTGCGCGCGTTGGTCGTGCTCGGCACGGCGGCGGCAATCGTCTTGTATCTGTCGCTGATCTCGCCGCGCATCAATCACGCGATCAAATTCCAATTGATTTTGTTCGGAGTGCTCGCCGTCGTGATGATCATCCCGATTTTGATCGGCGCGGGCGGCAAGGTCCGATTGTTCGCGGCGTTCGCGGCGGCTAATTTATTCCCCGTGCTCGCCGTCATCTGGCAACTCGATCGCATCCGATTCATGAAGTTGCGCGAAAATCTTCGACTGCGGAAGTTGAAGGGCAAAGTGCTCAAAATCCGCACGCCCGCGTCAATCGTTCAGATCATCTTGACGGCAATCTTCGCGCTGCTCGTGACGGGCGCAATGTCGATGGTCGGCGCGGCGTATCTGTCGGGCGCGCTGTCGGACGTGGAGTATTTCCTCGAGTTCAATGTCTATCGCGGGACGAAACTGACATTCATACTGCCGTTGGTGCTCGTCGCGATCGCCTATCTGCAACGATTTAATGTGGTCGACGACACCGACGAACGCAATCTCCAAAATTTAAGCGCGCTCGATCAGATCAAAAAAATCCTCGACCTGCCGGTGAGGGTGAAAACATTTTTGGGCTTGACGATCGTAGCGGTCGCCTTCATCATTCTGATTGCGCGGAGCGGTCATACCGCCGGCATGCCCGTGCCCGGCATCGAAGTAAAATTCCGCGCGGCGCTCGAAAATTTATTCTACGCCCGTCCGCGCTCGAAAGAAATTTTAATCGGACATCCCGCGCTAATGCTCGGCATTATGGCGTTCTTCAAAAAATGGTCGAGACCCGCGCTGATGATCCTCGTGATCGCCGCGACGCTCGGTCAAAGCTCGATGGTTGAGACGTTCGCTCATATGCGCACGCCGATCTTCATGTCGTTCATGCGCGGCATCGACGGGCTGATCGTCGGCGCGGTGATCGGAATTTTGCCGATCGTGGTCGTAAACGCCTGCATGCGTTTCAAAAATTGACAGCGGAGTTGACGGGCTGATCGTCGGCGCGGTGATCGGTATCCTGCCGATTGTGGTCGTAAACGTCTGCATGCGTTTCAAAAATTGGCAGCGGAACGCCGGATTGATTGTCGGCGTTCTCGTTCGGATTGTGATCGAATGTCGGCTACTTAACGGCTCGAGCGATGGGCTCAAAATTTTATATCGGAGTTGACAGAGATTCGTGGTGAAGATTGTGATATCGGGCTATTACGGCTCGAAGAATGCCGGCGACGAGGCGATGCTCGCGGCGATGCTCGAGGTGCTCGGCGAGCTCGAAGATATTGCCGTCACGGTGATTTCTGTCAACCCCGAGGACACTCGAAAACGACACGGCGTCGACGCGATCCCGTGGCTCAATCCGTTTGCGATCGTGCGGAAAATTTTCGGCGCGGATTTGGTGATAAGCGGCGGCGGCTCACTGCTTCAAAACGTGACGAGCCGTCGGAGCCTCTATTATTATCTGGGAATAATTTTTTTGGCGCGCCTGTTTTCTCGACGGGTGATGCTCTATGCTCAAGGGATCGGTCCGATCGAAGGCTCGATGCCACGTCGGCTCATGCATTGGATTGTCAACGGCGTCGATCTGATCACCGTCCGCGATCATGGATCGTTGGAGGAATTGTCGCGACTAAAGATCGATCGACCGAAGATCGTTTGCACGGCAGATCCTGTGCTGGCGATCCGTCCGGCGTCGCTGACGATCGGTCGAGACATACTCCGACGGTCGGGCGAAGGAAAATTTCTCGACGCTCACTCGACGTTGATCGGAGTGGCGGTTCGACGGTGGCACGGTTGGGATCGATGTCGGGCTCAATTGGCGGCGGCGCTTGACGAACTCGCACACGAGTTGAAGGCGCGAATTATTTTTTTGCCGATGCAATATCCCGAAGACGTCCGCGCGGCTCGAGAAGTCGCCGACATTTCGACGGTCGATTGCGACGTGCTCGACGGGGAATTTTCGACGGGCGAATTGTTGTCGCTGGTCGGCTGCATGGATTTATTGATATCGATCCGATTACACGCGCTGATATTCGCGGGCGTGATGAACGTTCCGATGCTGGGCATCTCGTATGATCCGAAAATCGATCGGTTTTTGGATTCGATAGGGGAGGCGCCGGTGGGGCGGCTGGACAATGTGTCGTCGGAAAAAATTGCGAACGCGGCAAAGAGAAAATTGTCGGCGAAGGCGACGCTGCGCGGCTCGACGCTGTTTAAAAATCTCCACGACAAGGCGATCGAAAACGCGCGGCTGGCGATCGAATTGATCCGCTCTCGATAATTTTTATTCTGCCCAATATTTGGCGCCGCCGACGACGGGGTAATAGGGTAACGGAAAAAAATTTTTTCCCCGCCCACCCACC
>CALGGP010000404.1 GCA_937915885.1 uncultured Selenomonadales bacterium
TTCCCTACACGACGCTCTTCCGATCTGACGCCGCCCGCGTCGACTTCGCCGCCTTGAGCGACGGCCGCCCCGCCGCGATTGAGCAGACTTGACGCCTTACCTCCGAGGGTTTTTGACAGTTTCGAGCCTGGGTAACTGATCAGCGAACTGCCGACATCGCTGAAGTTATCGGGGGCGTTGAGCACCTTATTGACGCTGTCCATTGCGTTTAGGCTGTCGCCGACATACGCCCCTTCGATCGCGACCGCATTGATCTTACCTGTGCTCGTCGCATCGACTGTGACATTGCCCGCATTGATTGTCCCCTGTTTATTCGATTGGGTACCGAGCAGATTGCCTTGATCGGTGGTAAGCGATTTACGGAGCGCCTTGACTGCGCCGATGCGTTTATTCTCGACATCGACGGCGTGATCGTTGCCGAGTTTATTCTTCTTGCTGACGACTTTAGCCTGTTCGATTGCTTGATTGCGATAATCGACATTGATCTTGCCGTCCTTGATATCCTTATCGACTGCCTTTGTGATCTCTTCGATCTCCGACGCGGTCAAAATCGTATCCTCGACGGCTTGATCGGACGAATTATCGGCTATCGATGCAAACGAGTGCACATCGAAATTGTTCACGTTGAGCCCCGCGCCGACCGCCGCCGACGTCGACTTATCGCCGAGCGTCACGCCGCCCGTCACTGCAATGATATCGGTCTCGTTTTTGCCTTTGACGGTGATCGCGTTCGACGCATTGAGCGTTGTCTGATCGTCGATTGATGCAATCGCAAAAGAATCGCCGTACATCATATTCATCATGCCCGACACGCCGATCGAGCCCGCCATGCCCGACCCGTAGATGATCCCGAGCTGATCGACCTTATTATCGGCGGTGACATTGACTGTTGACGCCGTGATGCTGTTATCGGTGCCGACTGCCGTCACCGCGCGACCGTTGATCCCGCTGATCACGACCGACGCTCCGATGCCCGTGCCCGCCCCCATATCCGCCGACGCGAGGTATTTTCCTCCGACGCCCGTCAATTCTGCAATATCTGTTGACGCCTTCGACGTGAGATCGGCTTGACTGCCGCCCGTGATCTTGACGCCTTCGCCGACCACCGTCAACGCATTATCCTTCACCCCGATCATCTGTATTGAGCCCGAGATATTTGCTGTCGACGCCTCATTTCCGCTCTTATTGTCATCGACGGTGGAGCGCGCATAGAAATTTACATAATTGGCGGGATCGATTATCCCGAGCGTCACGTTGAGCGCATCTTTGAGTTGAAAATACACTTCGCCGCCGTCGCTGATTGTATCTGCGAACTGTTTAAACGTGCTGTCATTATATCTTTCGGAGATTTTATCCCGTATCTCCGCCAATTTCTGAGCGTATTTGGTTCAATCGCCGATTGCGCCGAGCTCTTCGATGGCGCTTGCGACATCGTCGTTGCCGCCGCTGAAATCGGCGCGGAATTTTTTACAGGTGCTGATGAAATTCGACCATGCGTCTTTGATGTACTCGATTGATGCATCGAACTGATTATAAGCCGCCTCCGACGTGGCGCTGACTGTGACGGTGTCGCCTTCGAGCTCGACATTTCTGCCGACGATGACGGAGCCGTTGTTGCCGACATCGACGACATTGATCGCGCCTCCGACGCCGACCTTTGTACTCGACCCTTCGCTCTTATTATTGAGCACATTGGTCACGTCGGAATGCAATTGTTTGGTAGTGAGGACGGCTTCCGCGTTTAGAGTATCGCCCGCGATCAACTTGACGCCGTCTGCGATATTGACCGTTGCCGCGTTATTATTGCCGAGCCCGCCGACTGACACGCCCGCCTTGAAAATATCGCCTTTGAGCAGATTATTGATGGCGCCGTCGCCGGGCATGATATCGAAGGAGTGTGCGCCGATGAAAGAAGTGGCGCCGACGTAATTGCCGAAGGCGCCGAGGAGGGTACCTGTGATGCCGCCGCCGCTGCCGGTATCGAGCAGCTCATTGAAGTTAATTTTACCGATGGTGAATTGATTTTGACCGATGGAATTGCCGACGCTCAAGCGGCTGAACACGTCGGAGTTATCGGCTTTGACATCGATTTTACCGCCCGCGGTGATGTTGCCTCCGACATTGACGGCAGAAATATTATCGCCCTGATTGATGCCGATAGCGTTTGCCAAGAAGGAGGCGTCGGGGGTGACGGTGCTGACGGTATTATCGACGGCGTAAAAATTATTGGCATTGGCGACGAAATCACCTTCGGCGTTGACGGCTTTATCGAAAGTGACGGTGGCCTTATTATCGGCGTTGGCGATGCCGACGGCGAGGTAGATGACGGAGGAGTTACCGCTGTCGGATTCACCGGTTTCGGACTTGGCGATGAGAGTTAGATCGGTGTTGGCGTTGGCGACGGCGTTGACGTTGCCCTTTGCGTCGACGGTGCCCTTGACATTGATAGTGGCGTTGGTATTGGATTCGGCGTAAACGACAGCGGCGGTGGGGATCACATTGGAGATGACGACGGAGTTACGAGTTTCGGGAGTTTCGCTGATGATACGGGCGCTGATGGAAGCGTCGGCGTTGAAAGAGACATCGCCGCCCGCGTTGACGTTGCCTCCGACATTGATGGTGGCGTTATTATTTTTATTGATCCAATCGGCGTCGATATCGATGCCGATCTGATTTAAGAAATTGGCTTTGACGGAGCCGACGAGATTGAAAATGGAGCCTTCTTTGAATTCGGTGTTGGCGTTGGCGTCGAAAGAGACGTTGCCTGTGGCGTCGATGGTACCGTTCATATTGATGGTGGGATTGAGTGAGGTAGTTTTATTATCGCGCCAGACGGTGAGTGCGTCGCCTGCGAGATTACTGAAGAGGCTGTCGTTGGCGATATGTTCTTGACGGACGGATATGATGATATCGCCGTTGCCTGTAGGGTCGACAGACATATTGAGATTGGAGATATTTTCGACGGTCGAGCCTGCATTGACGAGGGTCGTAAAGTCGATATCGGACTTGGCATTAAGTTTAGCGCCCTGATTGACGTTGACGGATTGCCCGCGGAGAGCGATTTGATTGCGAGCGTTAATGACGCCGTTGATCTCGACGGCTTTATCGGAGGCGGTGAGCAGCCCGTTATTGATATTGGTAGACAGTTGTGTTTGAAGGTTTGACATGGAGCCGTCGCGCATGGATTTAAAATCGGAGTTATCGACGGAGTACGCATTGAAAGCGCCGGCATTGATGACGCCGCTTGTGCCGACGGCGATCCCCTCGGGGGACAAAAAATAAAGGTTTCCATCGACGGCGCCGTTTCTGATGGCATTGACAGTGCCGTTGACATCGACCTTATGATTGACGAAGTTGACTAGATTAAAAGCGTATTGATCGCCGCCCTGCTGATTGAAATGGAGATTAGCGATCTGATTTTCGGAGAGGTTGAATTTATCGAAGATGTTCCTTGCGAGATTGCCGTCGAGCTCCTGAGCATAGAGGTCGTGGACGTTGTTATCGTCGATGAGGGATTTACCGTCCTTATCGGTAATTTCGGAGGCGTGAGCGTTACCTGCGAAGAGACTAAAAGCAGTGAGCCCGAGAAGAATTTTATTGACGGCGACCTTAGAGGGAAGGTGCCGTTTGAATTTCCGAAGCAAACTCATGAGGATCAATCCTTTCG
>CALGGP010000405.1 GCA_937915885.1 uncultured Selenomonadales bacterium
GGTGGGCGGGTGGGAATGAAAAAATTTTTTTCCGTTACTCCGTCACTCCGAAGGCTTCAAAAGTCGGAGGGCGAGCGGGATTATCAGTCGAAATAATTTTTGTCGATAATCTTATCGTAAATATATCCCTCGCGGACGCCCGAATCGCTGAAGATGATGTGCATGCTCTTAAATCTCTTCGCCAGCACGTCCGCTATGATCAGCCCCGGCATGAACGTGTGCATCCGCTCCGGCACCGTCCGCATCAATAATATTTTGTCCGGCTCGATCAATTCATTCTCACGTTGAAACCGCCGCAAAATGTCATTGATACGCCGCACCTCCATTCGCATGTTGTGTCGCGGCATCCCGTACATCGCATTGTACAGCGCCATCGCTCCTTTGAACGTCCCGCCGATCCCGCATATCTGCGCGTGCGACACCGATTGAAATTCTTTGATTGCGCTCACCGTCGCGTCCGCCTCCGCGCGCATCTCTTCGCACTCCGACTCCGACGGAAATATATGCACCCCCGTATATCGAGTGTGAAACGCCAACGACCCGATCGGCAGGCTCACTTTGATTTTTATCTGCCGCGCTCGAAAGTAAACGATCTCCGTCGAGCCGCCCCCGATATCGATCAACAGCCCGTCCTCGTCGACAAGATTGTGCGTCGCTCCGATGAAGTCAAACGTCGCCTCCTCGTCGCCCGTCATCACATGTATTTTGATCCCCGTCCGATATTCTATCTCTTCTACCGCCTGTTGACTGTTGGCGGCATTGCGCAGCGCCGCCGTCGTGAATGCCGTGATGCGCGTGATCCCGAGGTCCTTCAAAAAATCTCGATACTCGGAGAGAATCTCGACGACTTTTTCAATGCCCGAGCGTTGCATCAATCCGTCGCGCACGTGCGACGCCAGCCCGACCGTGTGTTTCTTCTTCATCGTCATTTCAACCCTGTCGCCGTCGATCGCGTAAATCGCCATCCGAATTGTGTTCGAGCCCACGTCGATCATTCCGTACAGCATCCGCCACACCCCCGAGATAAAATTTTTTTCCTTATTCGACGCACGCCGCCCATTACCTTTTTATCTTGAAAAAACTGCTCATCGATGATAAAATTCGCTGATTATAAGTTGAGAGGAGTTTTATTGTTGAAGATCACATGCACCAAGCGCGAGCTCATGGACGCAGTCAATATTGTCTCAAAGGCGGTCGCCGTCAAGCCGCCCACGCCTATTTTATCCGGCATTCTTTTAAGCTCCGAAGGCTCGTCGCTCAAGATCGAGGCAAATAATCTCGAGCTCGGCATCAGAACCAAAATCCCCGCCAACACCGAAATCCCCGGCTCGATTGTCGTCAGCGGCAAATATCTGCAGGACATGTCTCGAAAATTGTCGGGCGATATCGTCAGCATCGTTTACGACGACGAGGCTAAGGTCGTCACGCTCCAATCCGATTCGATCGCCTTCAAACTGCTCGCCTTCAACGTTGAGGATTGGGTTCATATCAAGGAGTTGGAGCCCGAAGTTTCCTTCAATCTGCCCGCCGTCACCTTCAAAAATCTCATTCGCAAAACCGTCTACGCTTGCGCGCACGACGATTCGCGTCCGATGTTCACCGGCTGCCTGCTGCAGATTGACGGCAATGATATCACGATGGTCGGCACCAACACGCATCGAATTGCGATTATGCGCGAGACCATTCCCGACAGCCTCGAGAGCATGAAATATATCATTCCGTCGAAGGCGCTCGGTGAGCTGGCGCGCCTTGCCGACGATTCGGGCGACAACAGCGTCACGATCCGTTGCTCGTCGAAGGACATCGATTTTACTTTCGACAATATTTATATCAAGACGCGGCTGTTGTCGGGCGATTTCCCTCCGTTTGAAAAAGTCATTCCGAGAGAGGCGACGATTATAGCGCGCGTCGACACGGCGGAGCTGTTGGCGGCGATCGATCGCGTCGGTCTGATCTCGAAAGAGACCGATTACAAGACGATTAAATTTACGCTTGGCGACAATCGATTGACGCTGTCGTCGACGAGCCCCGAGATTGGCAACGCCGAGGAGAGCATCATTGCGGCGGTCGAGGGCGGCGAGATCGATATCTCGTTCAACGTCAATTATCTGATTGAGGCGCTGAAGGTTATCGACACAAAAGTTTGCGTGATCAAATTGTCGGGGCGGTTGAAGCCCGCCGACATACGCGAGGCGGATCGCGACGAGTTCATTTACATCGTCACTCCGATCCGTACCAACTGATTTTTTCCGGTCAAAATTTTTTATATGGGCGCCGCCGACGCTCCCGCCCCCCGAGGTCGGCGCCCGACTTAGCCCGTGGT
>CALGGP010000406.1 GCA_937915885.1 uncultured Selenomonadales bacterium
TCACCGCGACGGAAATTCAACGGGCGTTGGACATTCTGTCGCGCGCCGATAAAATTGTTCGTTCGCTGTAAAAAATATTCCGCGCGGAGCCGACGGAAGCGATCGGCGGATTGATTGTCGGCGGGGCTCGGGCTCAAGGGGCGGACGGTCGTCGAGGAAGCAACGGTTGAAGAAACGCCCGCGCCGACGGTCAAGGCGGAAATGAAGCCGGCACCGTTCACCGCGACGGAAATTCAACGGGCGTTGGACATTCTGTCGCGCGCCGATAAAATAATCCATTCGCTTTAAAAAATTCCGCGCGGAGTGCTCGTTTCGCCGCGCTTTTTTTTTCGACGGAGATGATGATTATGAAGAGGCTGCCGAACATCTTGCGGCAATTCAAAGGGATATCGTTGACGAGCACCGAGGCGCCCCTGCCGACATACGAGACGGACTTTGCGTATCTGTTGAGCGAAAAAGATTCGCTGTCGAAATTCATCGATCGGCTCGGCAAGCGGCGCGATCAAAATATCGATCTGTATAATTTTTACGCCGCGTATAACATAAAATTCCCCGTCATTCCCGCTACGGTGTCGCTCATCGTCAATCGGCGGTCGGTCGCGTTCGGCATTCGAGACTTCAACGAATTGCTGACGCACATTTGCGCGCATTCGACGGGCGATAAAACGCAGGCGGTCTTTTTGGCGATCCAAGATCGCGAGCCGGAGGAGATGTTGAAGCTCAAGCGCGATATCCTTCAACAGTTTATTTACCTTCGGATTTACCTGCCGATCATCATCGACGAAAATTTTGATGCGGCGCTCAAGACCCTTGACGAGATGATAGCGTCGCGGTCCGACGAAAAAACCGAAATAACTTTTCTCGGCACAAAAAAATCCGGCAAGAGTTCGCTCATCAATGCGATCCTCGGCGCCGAATACACGCCCGCCGGTTCCGAATTGCCCACGCCCAACAAAGTTACGTACCGTTGGGGCGCCGACGCCAACATACGTCTCGAGACCGAAGGCAATACGCGGACATTCGACAGCCCCGAGGCGTTGAAAAATCATCTGGCGAATGAATTTCGTCGAGCCGGCAAGACGGCGTCGGCACTGGCGCCCATGACTGTCGAGCTGCCGAATTTCCCAGAGGACTTGCGCGACTTTGAGATCGCCGACACGCCGGGACCGAACTTTGCCTCGTCGACCGAGCACGGTCCGGTCGTCAAGAAATTGCTGAAGAAGATGCGGCACTGCGTCTTCGTGATGAATTATTCGGCGCATCTCACCAACGACGAGGTCAGTCTGTTTGACAGCGCATATCGGGTGTTTAACAACAAGCGGCGGCATCAGACGATGATTGTTGCGGTCAATCGCATCGACGAGATGTATGCGGCGGAGGTGATCAAATCCTACGAGCGGTTTGCGGATTATGTGCGCGGGCGGTTGAATGCGCTCGGCTACGACAACATTGTGGTGGTGAGCATATCGGCGTTGACGGCGGTTTACACCGACAAAATTCGTCGGCTCATGGTCGATCCGATCGATGCGCCGCTCGAAAGACAGTTGAAGGCACTGCGCAAACAGTATAAGGGCACCGAGCATTCGACGGTTGTAAATTTCGTCGAGAAGGTGCTCAATGATATACTCGACTTTCACGGCGTGGAGATTGAATCGTTAGAGGCGCTGCGTCGGAGTTCGCGCGTTGGATATTTGATGCGCATGATCGAATCGATGTATGATCCGGCGGAGCAATTCGAGTGGATCGATGAGACATTTGCCGACGTGCTTGACGAGGAGTTTGACAGCGACGAAGAATTTTTCGAGCGTGTTATGGAGTATGCCGAGCAGGGCAATCCCGATGCGATGGTCTATGTCGGAGCGATGTATCACGACGGCAGGGGCGTTACGAAGGACGTGCGCAAGGCGTTCGATTGGTACCTGAAGGCGGCGGAGCTTGGCAACACCGATGCAAAAATTCTTGTCTCGAGCTATTACAGATACGTCGACAAGAACATCTCGAAGGCGCTCGATTGGCTCAACCGTGCGATTGCCGACGGCTCGGGCGAGGCGATGTGTCAATTGGCGTGGATATATCGGATGGGCGATGAGGTTGCGAAGGACAGCGCTCGGGCGTTTGAATTATTCCTGCGCGCCGCCAATGCCGGTGAGGACGAAGCGATCCTTTCGGTCGGCACGATGTACTTCAAAGGGGAGGGCGTCAATCGCGATCTCAAAAAGGCGTTCGATTGGGGGCTGCGCGCGGCGGAGCTTGGAAACATTACGGCGATGAGCAATATCGCTTACTGCTACACTTATGGTGAGGGCGTCGACAAAAACATTCCGAAGGCGATCGAGTGGCTCAACAAGGCTAATGATGCTTCCGACGGCAACAATGCCGATGCGCTCTATGAGCTGTCGAAAATTTATCGGAAGGGCGACGGTGTCAACAAGGATTTGAAGAAGGCGTTCGCGCTCTGCAAAAAAGCCGCCGACCTCGACAACGTTGACGCCATGACTGCGCTCGGCGCGATGTACTATAACGGTGAGGGCGTGTCGAAGGACGCGATGAAATCGTTCGAGTGGCAGCTGAAGGCGGCGGAGCGTGGAGACATCGTCGCGATGAATAACACGGCGTATTGTTATTTCGAGGGTGACGGGACGGGAAAAAATCTCAACAAGGCGCTCGAGTGGTACAACAAGGCGATCGATGCGGCGGACGGTGAAAATCCCGTTGCATTGTTTGCGCTCTCGAGAATGTATGAAGAGGGATTAGGCGTTGTCACGGACGAGCGGCGGGCGTTCGAGCTCTGCAGGAAGGCGGCGGAACTTGAATACGAGCCCGCGTATGAATCGCTTGCCGTCAAATATCATATGGGGTTGGGAACCGATGTTGATCTCCATCGGGCGTTTGAATGGCACAAAAAGGCGGCGGAGCTGGGCGATGTTGAGGCGATGAGTTTGCTCGGGCTTATGTACGAGAACGGCGAATATGTTGTGGAGAATCAACGGGAGTCAACGCGTTGGTACAAGAAGGCGGCGGAGTCGGGCGATGTGTTCTCGATGAGGAATCTTGCATATAATTATGCGCGGGGGCGGGGCGTCGGCAGGAGCATCAGCGACGCAACGTATTGGTACGAGCGCGCGATCGATGGTGGCGACAAGAGCGCGGTCGTGATGCTTGCCGATCTCTATTATGATCAGGAATATTATACGAAGGCGTTTAAGTATTACAAGCGTGCGCTTGATGACGGCGATGAAAGTCGTTTGGCGCGGCTCGGGCAAATGTACTATGAAGGGGAGGGCACCGAGCAAAATTATTATCAGGCGTTGCAAATGTTCAAGCGCGCGGCGGCGTTACATGATGATTATTACGGTCTGATGAATCGGATCGGGAATATGTATTGGGCGGGCGAGGGCACGTCGATTGATTACGGTTGGGCGGTTCATTGGTATCGCAAGTCGGCGAACGGCGGTTATGCTTGGGCGAAATACAATCTGGCGTGCTGCTATCGAGACGGCAAGGGTGTCGGCAAAGATTTTGTGACTGCAGTCCGTCTGTTCAGTGAGGCTGCCGACGACGGCATTGATGCTGCGCTCGAGGAGATCGGACATATGCAGTATAACAGAAAAACTCCCGACGGTTATCGTAGTGCGTTGTATTGGTACAAGCGGGCGGCGGAAAAAGGCAATGCCGATTGCATGAACATGATCGGCGTGATGTATAATGACGGTCTCGGCACCCAAACGGATTTCGACGAGGCAATGCGATGGTATAAAAAGGCGGCTGATTTGGGGCATGCCATGGCGATGCGCAATATCGGATTTCTGTATCGATATGGGAACGGAGTCAGTCAGAGTTACGGGATTGCGATCGATTGGCTCAAAAAGTCGTTGGCAGCGGGCAATGAGGATGCACGAGATGAGATCACGGCAACGATTGATATGCAACGGGCATGGGAACGCGAACAAGAAGAGATACGGAAAGTGCGGGAGCGCGAGCGCAATCGGAGCAGCGGCGGCTGTTTCATCACGACGGCGGTGTGTCGGAGCTTGGGCAAGGGCGATGATTGTCGGGAGCTCGAGACGTTCAGGGCATTCCGCGACGGTTGGATGAGCACTCGAGCGGAGGGGCGTGCGTTGATCGAAGAATATTATCGAATAGCGCCGTCGATAGTTGAGCGGATTGATGCTCGAGACGATTCCGCGCGGATTTACCGTTCGTTGTGGACGGAATATCTGTCGCCGTGCCTGTCGCTGATCGAGCGCGGGGAGAACGATGCATGCGAGCGTCGGTACATCGAAATGGTAAAGAAATTATCGAGGACTTTTAAAAGCAATGAGTAATGCGTAATTAAGAGACGGGTGCCGCCAACGCGGGCTTGAGCGCCGCCGATAACGCGGGCTCGGGCGCCGTCAACGTGGGCTTAGACGCCGACAATGCTGAAGGCGGCAGCCCCTTACAGGTCCGCAGGATAATCCGCCCGCCCGAAGTTTGGCGCCTTCAATGCGGTTAAGCGCCGCGATCTCCGTCGGGCGCCTTGCACTGAAGAGACGGGCGCCGACAACGCGGGGTGGGAACCGCAGGTTTTGTTGGGCGCCGACCATGGTGGGTGGGAGCGTTGGCGGCGCCCCCTCAACGCCGACGGACGCGACCGCCGATCAACACATCTCCGCTGATCATTTCAGTCTCGACATCGACCAACTCAACCGTCTGATCAAGCGACGCAAAGCCTTCACCCTCGACCGCCGTCAACGCGTCGCGACCGCCGATCACCTTCGGCGCGATAAACGCATTGATCCTATCGACGAGCCCCGCGCGGAGCAATCCGAAGTTGAGAGTGCCGCCGCCTTCGACCATCACCGACGTGATCTCTCGAGCGCCGAGTGCTTTCATCAGCAACGGAAGGTCAATGTGATCACCTTCGCCCGCCGTTATAATTTCTACGCCTTCCGCGCGGAGCCGATCGATATTTTCATTCGGCGCGTTCGATGTGACGGCAATGATCGTTTTCGCTTGACGGTCGACCACGACGTTTGCATCGACGGGAGTGCGGGCGCGACTGTCGACGATAATTCGGATCGGATTGCGTGACGGACGCTCGAGGCGCGTCGTCAAGGACGGATTGTCGGCAAGCACCGTCCCGATCCCAACCATTATTGCGTCGTACTCGTCGCGCCACTCATGCACTCGTCGGCGCGCGGCATTGGACGTGATCCATTTCGATTGCCCCGTCGATGTGGCGATCTTGCCGTCGAGCGACATTGCCGCCTTCATCATGACGAACGGCAACCCCGTCGTGATCCACTTCAGAAAAACTTCGTTGAGCCGTCGAGCCTCGTCCTCGAGCACTCCGACTTCAACGTCGATCCCCGCGCTCCTCAATCGATCGAAGCCGCGCCCCGCAACCTTCGGATTGGGATCGGACATGGCGGCGACCACGCGACTGATGCCTGAGGAAATAATTTTATCGACGCAAGGGGGCGTGCGTCCGAAGTGAGAACAGGGCTCGAGCGTGACGTAGAGGGTCGAGCCGCGCGCGAGATCACCCGCCGCGTTGAGCGCATGAACTTCGGCATGAGGAGTGCCGGCTTTTCGATGCCAACCGACGGAAATAATTTTACCGTCGCGAACGACGACCGCCCCGACCATTGGATTGGGAGACGTCCGACCGCGAGCATGCGCCGCCGCGCGGAGTGCCTCCCGCATAAAAAATTCATCGTTCAATGATATCATCCCCAAAAAATTTCTTGGAGGTATTTACAACATGAAAAAACATGGTAAAATATTTGAGGTGCCGCGCGAAGCGCAGGCGGTCAATCGAGCCCCCGGAAAGGTGGGCGCGCTTATGGACGAGAACTTTTTGGCATGGCTGATTGCAGTCATCGTCATCACGGCTCTCGTACTGAGAGCATAAAAAAAGATTAGCCGCCACGTCGTCATACGTAGCAGCTATCTACGAACCCCCGGATACAACAGATATATAATTTGGGGGCAGACCGCTTGTTGCGGTGCCCAAATGCCTTGCCAACGCAGGGCGCTCTTTTTTTTTATCAAAGAGAACTTCTTGCATGACTCATTACAGCCAACTGAATTATATGATCTGCCGACGCCGATTGCAAGCAAAATTACATCTTTACACGATGAAAAATTTGTGATAAAATATATTCGGCATTGCGAAAAGCGCAGGCGGTCAATCGAGCCTCCGAGGAGGAGGCGGCGCTTATGGATGAGAACTTCCCGGCGTGGCTGATTGCAGTCATCGTCATTACGGCTCTCGTTCTGAGAGATTAAAAAGATTAGCCGCCAAAGCCCTACCAAACTTTGACGGCAATCTACGAAGTTTAACCACAGTACACTATACAATTACGGAGGCAGATCGCTTGTGGCAGTGCCCAAACGCCCTGTTGACGCAGGGCGCTCTTTTTTTACCGCCAAAGCCCTAGCAAACTTTGACGGCGATCATCGCATCCCTGTTTTACTAACACATATATTTACGGAGGCAGACCGCTTGTACGCTCATTATATGATCCTCCGTCGCCGATTGCAAGCAAAATTTTTTAGAGACTGCTCCTCCATTGAGCGAAGAGGATCGCCTCGAGCGCCGTCACTTCACTCGTGCGCATGCTCGACGTCTGCATCGATAGCGGGAATCCCTTCAGATCACATACAATCCGCTCGAGCGTCACCCTGTCAACGTCGCGCCGCGCCTCCCGCTCCGTCTGCAATCGAATCAATTGTATCAGCACCCGATCACAGCCCGCCGCTCGCGCCGCTCGAAATTCTTCCTGCGCAACGTCCGTAAAATCGTCTTCGTAATCCTCCCGCTCGATCAACATCACCGGCGTCGGAGCAAATACCACGCCCGCGTTTTGCGCCGTCAACACGTCCCGCGCAATCAGCCCGATATATTTTTCGTCCGAGCGAGCAAATTCGCCCGCGACCAGCCGAATCGGCGCCGCATATATTTTTCCGACCGTCGCGCCGCCCGACCAATCCTCCGATCGAGCATCGTAATAATTCCGCAGCGCGCAGTCGAGATACACCGCCATCTTATGTCGGAAGTGCGCAATCGATTTCGCCGGCACATATTTTACCGCCTCGCCGACGTGAGTGTAGCCGAGCGACCGCAACGATTTTTTGATCGGATCGCCGCTCACCGTGATCCGCGTCAAATTGATCCGACCATCGAAATAATTTACGAAGTATCGATCCCCGACGGCGGGCGCTCCGAACGTGATCACTTCGATTGAATCTCCGAGCCCGCGTTCCGTCAAGCGCGCCGCCGTCAATAACGCCACCGCTCCGCCTAAACTGTGACCTGTCAAAAATAATTTTTCGCCCGACCGCTCGACCTCGTCAATCAGCGCCAAAAATCGATCATTGTCGAGCAACGTTGCCGCGTAATCGTTGAAGCCCGTGTGTACCAAGCCGCCCTCCACATCGAACGGCATCGGCTTTACACGCAAATCGATCTCCGCGTCCTTCTGATCCTCCGTCCCGCAGATCGATAATATGTTTATCCGCCCCTCCGCCGTCGTCCGTCGAAGTAACAGCGCCTTTGCGTCCGCCTTCGATGAAAACGCCTCGATCGGCTCAACCATCCAACCCCGCGCCGTCAACTCGTCTCGTATCGACGTTCCGACGTCCGACGAATACGCCGCCATCGACGCGAACGCGCACATTAAATTTCTTTCCTCCGCCGACATCGCCCACGCCCGATTGATGTTAAACAGCGCCGCCAAAAATATCAGCGCGATAAAAATTTTTTTATGCATCGCTCCGATCCTCAATCGCCAATTTAAATCCGTCGCCGAGCCTTTCAATCAGCCGACGCTTGAATAAATGCCCCAACGCCCGCTTGAATGCCGCTTTGCTCATCCGAAATTCCCTTTGAATCGACGCCGGCGATTGATTTTCGCTGATAAATCCGTCGTCGCGCCGCATGTATTTCAACAGCCGCTCCGCGTCCCGATCGATCTGATCAACTTTATCCTCCGCGCGGATCTTTTCAAGCGCGCCCTTCATCGACACCGCCAGCCGCCCCGATTTGTCGCGATACAATTTCACTCGTACCATGTCGCCTTCCATCGGTCGACCGATCATCTCCGCAAACGGCAGGAAAATCCCGCGCTCCGCTCCCAAATCGACAAAAGCCCCGTCGCGCGTCACGTTCATTACCCGCGCCCGAGTGATTTCCCCTTCGCGAATCGACGGCAACCGCATCGACGCCGCCAATTTTTTTTTCGGATCGAGGTAAAGCATCACTTCTACTTCGTCGCCGACCAACACCCGCCCCGTCTGCTGATTTTTGTGCAGTAAAATATCGTCCGTCGATTGCCCCGTCCCAGCGTCGAGGAACGCTCCGAACTCCATCACACGCGAGACTTTCAATCGCGCCGTCGTCATCGGCAGTAATGTCATCCACACCCCCGCCTTCCTTCCTATTTTCGATCAATCATAACCAAATGCGCGCGGCAAGGCAACTCCGTCCGTCGATTGCCCCGTCCCCGCGTCGAGGAACGCTCCGAACTCCGGCACCCGCGAGACTTTTAATCGCGCCGTCGTCATCGGCAGTAATGCCATCCACACCCCCGCCTTCCCTTCTATTTTCAATCAAGTATAACCAAATGCGCGCGGCAAGGCAAATGTCTTTGCCAAAAAACTTGTATTTTGTTGCGGCTCGTGCTATCATAGCCGCGTTACGAAAATCGGATTGACTTTCGGGAGGTTTTGTTTTTACATGAATATCTCTAAGGAAACGTTGGATAACTATCTGGTGCAGCTGACGATCGAGGTCGACGCCGCCAAACTCGCCGACGCTAAAAAATCTGCAGCCAAAAGTCTCGCCAATCGCGTGAGCATCCCCGGCTTCAGAAAGGGCAAGGCGCCGATGGAGATCATCGAGCGTCACGTCGGCAAGCAGTCTCTTATGGACGAGACGGCGGAGATTCTCATCGAAGACGCCGCCAACGAAGCGCTCAAGGAAGAAAAAATGACGCCCGTCGACGATGTCGATTACGATGTCGTCACCTGCGAGGACGGCAAAAATTTCGTGTTTACGATGAAGTTCACGCCCCGTCCCGATGTCAAACTCGGCGACTATAAGGGCTTGACGATAGAGAAAACCGTCGAGGAAGTCACCGACGCCGACCTTGACAAGCAGCTCGAGGTGCTTCGCGACCATCACGCGATCCTCACCGACGCCGCCCCCGACGATGCCATTATCGACGGCGACTTCATCACGCTCGACTTCGACGGTTATATCAATGGGACGCCGTTCGAGGGCGGTTCCGCGCGGAGCCACCCGTTGACGATCGGCTCGGGCACGTTTATTGCGGGCTTCGAGGAGAAATTGATCGGCGCGAAAGTCGGTCAGGAGCTCGACGTCGATGTGACATTCCCCGACGATGTACAATTACCCGACATCTACGATGCCTTGTCAGTGAAACGTCCCAATGGCACCGAGATTGTGCTTGAATGCCAGCAAGACATCGGAGAAAACACGATGCGTACCATCGCAATGGACTCGACCGACGGTTTGGACCGCGGAATGGAAGTCATCTCGCTCGGCGGCCCCATCTCCATGCCTGTGGGTGAGGACATCAACGGACGTTTGTTTAATGTCATCGGCCAGACCATCGACGGCATGCCCGCCCCGGTTTGCGAGAAGCGCTACTCAATCCACCGCGAACCGCCCAAGTTCGAGCAGCTCTCCACCTCGCAGGAGGTGCTCTACACAGGCATCAAGGTCATCGACCTTATCCAACCCTTCCTCAAGGGCGGCAAAATCGGCCTCTTCGGCGGTGCCGGTGTCGGCAAGACCGTGCTTATACAGGAGCTCATCAACAATATCGCCAAGAAATACTCCGGCATGTCGGTGTTCACCGGCGTCGGCGAGCGCACCCGTGAGGGTAACGACCTGCTGCGCGAGATGATCGAGGCCGGCGTTATCAAATATGGCGAGGAGTTCAACAAGAGCATGGAAGCCGGCGGCTGGGACCTCTCCAAGGTCGACAAGGCCGCACTGAAAGACTCCAAGTGCACCATGGTCTTCGGACAGATGAACGAGACCCCCGGCGCCCGTGCCCGCGTGGCGTTGGGCGGACTGACCCTGGCCGAGTACTTCCGCGACGGCGACGAGAAAACCGGCGGTCGCGACATCCTCCTTTTCATCGACAACATCTTCCGTTTCACCCAGGCGGGTTCCGAGGTGTCGGCCCTGCTGGGTCGTATGCCGTCGGCCGTGGGCTACCAGCCCACACTGGCCACCGAGATGGGTCTTATGCAGGAGCGCATCACCTCGACCAAGCGCGGCTCCATCACCTCGGTCCAGGCCGTCTATGTGCCTGCCGACGACTTGACCGACCCCGCTCCGGCAACCACCTTCGCACACCTCGACGCACAAACCGTGCTCAGCCGCAAAATTGCCGAGCTCGGCATCTATCCGGCTGTCGACCCGCTCGACTCGACCTCACGCATCCTCTCGCCGCAAATCGTGGGCGACCTGCACTACAACACCGCCCAGCGCGTCAAGCAGATACTGCAACGCTACAACGAGCTGCAGGACATCATCGCCATCCTCGGTATGGAAGAGCTCGGCGAACAGGACAAACTCGTGGTTTCGCGTGCACGCCGCATACAGCGTTTCCTCTCGCAGCCCTTCTTCGTGGCCGAGGCTTTCACCGGCTTGCAGGGTAAATTCGTCAACATCGAGGACACCATCAAGGGCTTCGGCATGATACTCGACGGCGAGGTCGACTACCTGCCCGAACAGGCGTTCCTGCTCGTCGGCAATCAGATTGTCCAGGACTTCCTCGAAAGTTTTGGCATCGCCGTTGGCAAAGAGGGTGAGACCGGGCAGCGATATGAGCGTTTCCCGCAACAGCCCGGTATACATCCATGAAAAACCTGCCGTAACGCGCTTGCGGCCGTTGTGATTGCAGATGAAAAGATTCGCCCAGCGGGCAAGAAGGTCACGGTAATTGGTGATCGTAGGCGCCTTGGCCAGGGCGGTTTCGAAAACGCGCTTCAAGCCGGCAGGATTCTCTTCTTTGAGAGAAGCTGAAAGAACTATGGAATCGCCTGCTTTCATGCTGCCCTCGAAATATCCGGGGACAAAGAGGTCTTCCTTGCAATCGAATCCCCTGCGGTATTCGTCGGAATAGGTGACTCCGTAATACCACTCGGGATCGTGTTTGTATACTGTAGAACTGCCCGATGTCTGGAGGACCAGATCGGGGAAATTGCCGTACATGCGGAACTTGGCTCCGGAAGCTACAGGGCTGTACCCCTGATCGGCTTCATCATTACACATGGTGAGCGCATGTATATTGCGGAAAGCAAGGAATGGCTTGAGGCGTACGGTCGCCTTGGCGGGCGACTCGAGCAACTCATACTTGATTAGCAACTGGTCCTTGTCGGGAAGCAGCATCAGCGACTTCTTGAACACGATGTCGCCTACTTTGTAGGTGATCGAAGGGATAGGATCGGCGCCGAAATCGACGACATACTTGTGACCGCGGGGTTCGTAGATGTCCCCGTAGCAATGAATGCCGAGGTTGAACTGCTGTCCGTTCACTATGAACGATTCGTCTATTGCGGAAAGCAGCAGATACTTGTCGCCGCCGAAACGGTCGAGCGTGACGGACAGTAAACCATGATACCGGCGGGTATTGCAGGTAACGATGCTGGTGTTGCAATATGCGCCCGTCTTGTTGACGCAGATAATCTCCCTCTTGAGCGAGTAGGAGAGATTGACCAATTCTGCCTTATTGAATTTTAAAAAAGCCATAAGCTATTTGATTTTCTTCAAAACCAGGGCACTCCTGCTGGGGAGATACAAGTACAGTGTATGATCGAACGCCTGATTGCCATTAGGGCATCTCTCGTCAATTCCGATGTGTCTTTCACCGGCGGCAAGTCTGCCTTGTCCGTTGAAACGGGGTTCATCGGAACTGAAAACCAGTTCATAATCTCCGGCGGGCGCCGAAAAACCGTAATCTCCAAAGGAGTCGACCGGGTTGAAATTCAGTGCAAAGATACAATTTTTCCGTAGGAAAACCAGTATCTGTTTCTGCTCATCAGCGGTGAGCAGTACAGGGGCTTCGCCGAGCAGTCGGTTTTTGCT
>CALGGP010000407.1 GCA_937915885.1 uncultured Selenomonadales bacterium
TCGCGTCGGCGGTCGTCGACCTGCGCGAGACAATTATTTTACCGACGGGGGAGTTATCTTGACGGGCTCGACACGTTTGCATATGAGCGTTGCGGGCATTTCCGCTCGTGTTGACGGAGCGCCGACGGTTGGACGAGCCGACGAAATTTTTATCGGTGATGAGCGGGTTCGGCGTGGGTATGTCGATCGCGTCGGCGGTCGTCGACCTGCGCGAGACAATTATTTTACCGACGGGGGAGTTGTGATTATGAAATGCTTTGTTTGCGGCGGAGAGATGACGCCGTACTTCACGAAAAAAATTGTGGTCGAGTATGCCGTTGAGTATCTTGACGGGCTCGACACGTTTGAATATGAGCGGTGCGGGCATTGCGGGCTGGTGGTGTCGAAGACGCTCTACGAGATGTCGCACGACGATTGGGCGAAGTTCAATTGCGCAGCGCATAAAGATTTGTTTGACGGCGTGATTGACAGAGACGTGCTCGATCCGAAGTGGCGGTTGCGGCTCGAGTTGCAGTCGAAGATGTTTATCGAGTTGTTGAAGGCGGGCGTATTTGAATACGATTGGCGGACGATCGATTACGGCGCGGGCGACGGGCTTCTTGCCGACAAGCTCAACGGCGCGCTCGAAAAAAGTTGGCTCAAAAAGTTTGACGCGTACATGGAGCCGCGCGACGAGAATTATTTGCCGCCGTCGGAAGTCATTGCGGGCAGTTTCGATTTTCTGACGTCGTCTTCGGTGTTTGAACATCTGCTCGGCAATCGCGGCGATGTCGACAAAGTGATCGGGCTCGTCAAGTCGGACGGCGTGATGGGGCTGCACACTTTGATCTGCGAAGAGGTTCCGCGCGATCCCGAGTGGCATTATCTGTTGTCGGTTCCCGTGCACTGCACTTGCTGGACGAATAAGGCGATGGCGATCGTCTTTGAGCAGTTCGGATTCAAGCATTGCTCTTACAATGTCGAGGCGCAAATGTGGTTGTTCTTCCGCAACGACGACGCTTGGGCGCGGTTGGTCGAGTGCCGCGATCGATTGACGGGGACTTGGGTGCTCGACGATCGATTTGTCGACTATTGGAAAGTCAAGCCGTATCGGACTCGTTGAGATCATGATCGAAGGCGTTTTGCGAAGGACGGACGATCTGATCGTTCGCAAATATCGTGAGTTGTTCGTGCCGACGCTGCTGTCGTCGTTTGCGTATTACCTCGGCAATATCCTGAACGGCGTGATCGTCGGCAATCTGCTCGGGCTCGACGAGATGGCGGCGGTCTACGCGTGCATGCCGCTCAATCAGCTCGCGACGGCACTGGCGCTGTTTTTTTCGATAGGATCGTCGGGAATGATCGCGATCGCCGCCGCGTCTCGAGAACACGACCGCGCGGATTACATCTTCAGCACGGTCGCGACGCTGACGTTGACGGTCGCGGCGCTGATGCTCGTCGCGTTGTTGCCGATAACCGACGCCTTGACGGAATTTTTGTCGTCGGCGCCGGAGTTGCGCCCCGACATGCGAGAGTATCTGCCGCTGTTCGTCATTCACACCGCGCTGATGCTCTTCTTCGTCGTCTGGAGAATGCTCGTCAAAACCGAAGGGCTTGCGCGGATTGTAAGTCGGAGCGTGGCGATTCAACAGGTCGCAAATATCGTGTTGACGTTCCTGTTCATCGGCAATTTTCATTTTGAGATCGCGGGCGCCGGCGCGGCGTTGGTGATAGGTGATGTGCTCGGCGGCGTTTATCTGCTGATCAATTATCGTTCGTCGAGAGATCGCGGACGAAAATTCATCAACGTATTTGCCGACGGCTTGAAAAAATTTTTGACGCAATCGATTGAAGTGATGAGATCGGGAGCCGCCGCCGCGCTGTTGAGCACACTGGTAGCCGTCAAAGTCTGGCTGATCTATCAAATTCTCGGCAGGATTGGCGGCGCGGAGGCGATGAGTTGTTATGCGCTGTGTATGACGTTGTGGTCGATCGGCTCGATGCTGACGTCGGCGTGCGTTGACTCGGCGATGCCGATCGTCTCGACGCTCTACAGCGAAAAAGATTTTTCGGGCGTCCGCGCGATGATGCGACGCCTTCAACGGTTCGTATTAATTTTGCTCGGCGCGCTCGTGATGCTCATGTGGATTTACCCCGAAATACTCTTAAACGTCTACGGCGTGGACGGAGCGCGTGTTGAGCCGGCGGCGCGGGCGCTGAGATTTACGGCGTTGAGTCTGCCGGGCACGGCGCTTGCCGTCACGATGGCGTATTATTACACGACACTGCAACGGCGTCGGATTGCGTTGGTGTTGTCGATTGTCGAAGGATTTTTGGTAGTGGTGCCTGCGGCGTTTGTGTTGTCGACGATGTTCGGCGTGGACGGCGTTTGGTATTCGTTCCTGACGGCGGCGCCGTTCGATGCGCTCCTAATTTTGATCTACAGTCACCGGGTCGGTGCGGATGTTTTTTTGATCGATCGAAACGATCCCGAGGTGCTTTACGATGTATCGTTGACGGCGGGCGAAGAGAGTGCGTCAAGAATTTCGTCGGACGCGATAGAAATATTGAAAGGCGCGGGGCTGTCGACGGTCGATGCGACGCGTGTTGGCGTGGCGTTGGAAGAAATGACGATGAACATCGCGACGTTGGCGGTGGAGCGTGCGGCGAATGTGGACGTGCGAATAAAATTGACATCGGACGGGCGAACGATGATAGCCGTGCGGGACGACGGCATGCCGTTCAATCCGTTGCTGGTTCGCTCGCTCGACGGTGAGGAGTTATTGATGGACGAGATCGAAGTGTTAAATGCGTTGGCGCGGGACGTAAAATATAATCGGGTGCTCGGCTTGAATCAAACGATCATCGAAATTTGATCGGCTCGTCGTCGGAAGGCGGCGATTTTTTTGTTGCCCGATCGATCATGATCTTGACAAAAGAACTAAGCGATTTATAATCCTATATATGGTCGTTTTTTTTTTCACCACCATTAACAAGTGGAAGGAGAAATTATTATGTCGATGTCTATCGGTGTCCTTGCCAAGAAATGGTTACCCGACGTTATCTTGGCGTTACTCAGTTTTGCCTTTGGCTCCGATGCCGGCTCGGTCGATCTCGGCAAGTTCGGAGAGTTGCCGGCAATTCCCTTCTTCATAGGCGTCTTGGTCGTATTATATCTGATCTATGAATTTCGCGAAGAGCTGATCATTGCGGGGTTCGTTTGTTTGTTTTTCATCGGCATCGTAATATTTTTTGTCCACGTCCTGTAACATGCGACGGCTTTTGGAGGTGATGATATGGAAAGGAAGTGTCCTCATTGCGGGTGTCCGATAAGTGCCAACGATAAATTTTGTAATAAATGCGGTCATAAATTGCCGCGCGCGTCCGACCGAGGCAGCGTCTCCGAGACTCGAGACGATTCAAAGCGAGCAACTTCAGTCAGAAAAAAATCCGTCGATACCGCGCCCGCCGAGTACGATTACGATTCCGACGCCTATGTTCCCGATCGCGGGCTTTGGCAAAAATTTTTTACGTTCAAAGGTCGGTTGAATCCGGCGCGCTATGCTTTCCGATTGTTCATCATCGTGATGATGCTCTATGTAGTTTTGATGATAGGATTCTATATTTGCAACAAATACCAATTGAAGGGAGCGGAAAAATGGCTCAGCGGCGCAAGCGTACTGATGTTTATACTGCCGATCCCAATCAGCGTCCGTCGAGCACACGACATGGGGCGTCCGGGCTGGTGGGCGATTTTGGGCGTGTTGCCGATCATCGGCGCCGCTTTGGCGTTTTGCTTTGACAAAGTTCATTGGGTCGATAAGCACGGTGAACATCACGAAGAAAGTAATTTTAATCCGTTCGGCGCCTATTTTGCGTTCTTCTACTTATTGCTCATGAGTTTCTTCGCAATGTTATTCTTCACTTTTACGTCAGGCATTCGCGGCACGAATCAATACGGTCCCGATCCGAGAGGGGAATGTGTACCGCGACCTTTTGAAGGCAATCCTCTGTTGAAAATGATCTCAAAGTTGGAAGAAGGCAGTTATCCCGCGTTAAAGATCACCGGAGCGATGGTGCTGATATTTTTTGCCGTGAGCCTATTGTTTCCGGCTACCATTGGTTTTCAAAATCGACGAGTGAATGTCGCCAATCGACCGGCGTCGAATCCGAAAGTAGAAAATCCCGCGCCGCAATCGGCGGAGCAATATCCTGCAGTCAAAGACGCCGTTAAACAAATGCTCGAGGCAACGCCTCCGCCCATCGTTGAAAAGTCGCCTCAACCGCAAGTCGTTGCACAGCCTTTGACTAATGACAATCAACGTGCGGCAGTTCAGGCGTTGACAAATTTTCATGAGTGGATCACCAACAAAAATTTTCAAAGCGCATACAATTGTTTCAGTCGCGGAATGCAAAGCGAGATCAGCTATGACGGTTGGGCGCCCGGGTTTGATACGACAGTCAGCAGCAACGTCAGCGAGGTGCGCGTCGTAAATGAAAGCCCGAATGCGATTGAATTAAACTACGTCCTTACTGCCGTTGACAACATTAACGGGCGCGAGTCGACGGCGCAATTCAACGGCACGGCGACCGTGATCAATGAGGGCGGGCAATGGAAACTCGACTTTATCAAGAACAAGGTCAGATAATTTTTTCGAGTGCGGAGGAGGAAAATTTATGAGCGATAACGAGACCAAAGGTTGGAATGACAATCTCGAAGAGTACGTCAAGGAGTGCAAGATTTTCATCGACACCAGCAGCATAATGTATGAGGACAGCGGTCCGTTTTGGGTGCGACTTGTGGATTTGTTGATAAAGAATAAGCGGTTGATTATCATCACTCAGGGCGTCGTCCGAGAGATCGAAAAACATGCCAACAGTCAGACGGCGGATAATAGGCGCGTCGAGTTGGCTCGAAACCGCATAGACTTCCTTCAAAAGTTGTTGGACAACAATTTATTGTATGTGTTACAAATCGGCGGCGTGTCAAGCCATGCCGACAACGAAATTCAAGCGGTGTTGACCAATTATCGGATACGATACAAAATTTTATTGATCACTCAAGACAATAATCTTGCCAAGGACGTGCTCAAACTCAACGAGAACGAATCGACTCAAGCAAATAAAATTGTCGTCAAGCGTATCGCGCCCGACGGAAGATTGACAGGTTACGGTTGGCAGAGAAATGATTTGGGCTTTGACGAAGCGAATATCAAGCCGTTTCAAGCAAGCACGAAGCTCATCGATCTTAATGACGATCCAATCCCGCTTGTCGTGCCGGTGGATGTCGGCAGTCGACTCTTTACATCTAAAGGCATGACCGTCGAGTTGGGCGACTCGATCGCGGCGGGCGGCGAGGGCGTCATTTACGAGACGAACACAGAGTACATCGCAAAAATTTATAAGCCCGAACATTTGACTCAACGTCGATTCAAAAAAATGCGATTGATGCTCAGTCGTCCGATCAAATACGACGGCATTTGCTGGCCCGTGGCGGATTTGTACAATGCTCAAAGAAGGTTCGTCGGCTTCCTGATGCCTGCGGCGAAGGGGCGGGAGATTCAGCGGAGTATCTTCCTGCCTGTCATGCTCAAGAAACATTTTCCCGATTGGAATCGATGTGATACCGTCGAGTTGTGCATTACGATTCTCCAAAAGATGATCTATCTCCACCGCTACAACATCATTATCGGCGACATCAACCCCGGCAATATTTTGGTCGTCTCGCCGAAGGAAGTTTACTTCGTCGATACCGACAGCTATCAGATCGAAGGTTTTCCGTGTCCGGTCGGCACGACGAATTTCACCGCGCCGGAAATTCAATCGAAGAACTTCGGCACGTTTCTTCGGACGATCGGCAACGAAAACTTTGCGATCGCGACGTTGCTGTTTATGATCATGCTCCCGGGCAAGCCGCCGTATGCTCAACAAGGCGGCGAAGACCCCGCAACGAACATCATCAACATGGATTTTTCGTATCCTTTCGGCGAGGAGAGTAACAGACGAACGCCGGACGGTCCTTGGCGTTTCATGTGGAGCCATTTGACGTACAGGATCAAGGAAAGTTTTTACAACACATTCCGCAAGGATAAGAGATATTCCACCGAGAGCACGCGCCTGTCGGACAAGGATTGGTACAATCTTTTCAGGGAATATTACAGGTTGTTGACTAACGGCAGGATGCTTGCGCAGGATCCGATGTCGGCGGATATTTTTCCGACGCGTTTCAAGCGCGATCTCAACAGTAAATATATAAAATGCATGTTCTGTGATGAATTGATATTGGAAGAAAGCGGTCGCAAAGTTTGTCGAAAGTGCGGCGATAAGGAGCTCGAAACTTATACTTGCTCGAGTTGCGGTAAGGAAATGGCTTTCAACTGCCATGAGAAGTACAATATGAATCTGGTGCGCGGCTATTCGTACTGTCGAGAGTGCAAAGATAAAATTGTGCACTCGGCATTCTGCGTCACGTGCGGCGAAAAATATGAACTGACGGGTCACGAAGTCGATCGGTATCTCATTCATGGCGGAGAAATTCCCAGAAGTTGTCCGCAGTGCCTCAGGCGCAAGCGTGAGTCGGTGCAATGCGTCGTTTGCGGACGGGAGTTCGAGCGCCGCTATGTAACCGAGTTCGAGAGAACAAACAGATGCGTGTGCAGGGAATGTTTGAATCAGGTCGGTCACAGCGCGTATTGCACCGAGTGCGGCGCGTCTTTTACGTTGACCAACGGCGAAGTCGAATTTTACAGATCGAGAGGCTTTGATCTGCCCAGGCGTTGTAAGAAATGCCGCGGCGGAGCAAGCAGGTCGGCTCCGAGAGTCGAGCCCGAAACGACTTTTACGAAGTCGCTGTGGGAGAAATTCTTCGGATAAATTATATTGTTGACGGTCGAAAGGAGACAACACAAATGGAAAAAATCAGCGAGTACTTGAAAATCAGGATCGAAGATTTGGAGACGAATCCGACGCCGCGCGTGGCGATCTGCCTGTGTTTGGACGTGAGCGGTTCGATGCTGTCTGTCGAGTCGGGTGATTTCGTTCGCACCGGCAGGAAGATCACCATCAATAATATCACAGGGGATGAAGTTACCGGCGGCAAGACCAGGCTCGATGAGTTGCAGGAAGGCATCAACAGTTTTTACGATGAGATCAGTAAAGATGAGATTGCGCAGTTTGCGGCGGAAATTTGCGTTGTGACGTTCGGAGATGCGGCGACATGTTTGCTCGACTTCGCCAATATTTATCGTCAAGAGGTTCCGAATTTGCGAGCCACCGGACGTACTTCGATGGGCGAGGGCGTGAACATGGCACTCGATCTGCTCGAGCGTCGCAAGCAAGAGTTCAAAAACGCGGGCGTGGATTATTATCAGCCGTGGTTGGTGCTGATGACGGACGGCGAGCCCAACGGCGATTCGTCGGAGCTCAAGCGGGCGATGGAGCGTACCACGCAAATGATCGCCGACAAAAAGTTGACGCTCTTTCCGATGGGGATCGGTAAAGACGCCAACCTTGCGACATTGGCGCAGTTCACTCCGAAGCGCAATTCGATCCGCCTCAAAGAAGCGAAATTCAAAGACTTCTTCGAGTGGTTGTCGTCGAGCGTTGAGACAATTTCGCAGTCGACGCCGGGCGAAAAAGTCATGCTCAATCTTAAAGCGATGTCCGATTAGGGCGACAAGTATTCGCTCAAGACCGGCAAGCTCGAGCCCATGCCGGCGGAGTTGCCGTAAGTTTAATCAAAGTCATCGATGAGGTGTTGTAAATGTGGAAGGCGGCGCAGGCGACCGTGCAGGGACGCGGACATGCACTCGCGGATATTCCCTGTCAAGATAAAACTCATATACTAGAGGCGTCGGAGGTGCTCGCGACGGCGCTTGCCGACGGTGCCGGCTCCGCCGCTCACTCCGAACTCGGCGCCGAATGCGTGACGCGGGCGATCTGTCAACTGTTGACGAGCAACTTTGATCGGTATTTCGAGAGCGACGATGCGGCTGTCGTTGCCGTCGAGATTTTAGACGAACTGCGGCAGGAACTGTCGAATGTCGCCTCGGAAATGAACTGCGAAGTTCGAGCGCTTGCATCTACGTTGCTTGCCGTTGCAGTCAAGGGCGGGCGTTTTATTGCCGTGCATCTCGGCGACGGAGTGATCGGTTATCTTGACGGCGACGAACTGAATGTGCTGTCGCATCCCGACAACGGAGAATTTATCAATGAGACTACGTTTGTAACTTCGATCGACGCGATTGCTCATCTGAGGCTGAGGAAAGGATCACTCGAAAATATTTCGGCGTTCGTATTGATGTCGGACGGAACGGCGGCAGGTTTTTATCAGCGACGCACGAAAACTTTAAGTTCGGTGATTAAACGGCTCATTCATGCTACCAAGTTAATGGCGATTGATGAAGTTGAAACGCCGCTTGTCGAAAACATTCAAGAGACGCTCTGCAAGGTGACGACGGACGATTGCAGTTTGATCTTGATGGTTGAGGATAATATCAAATAACAGAAAAGGAGATCGTCGTCGAAGGGCGGCGATTTTTTTTGGTTGCCGATCAATCGCATGCAGTCAATTATTATCGGCGCGCGGCAGGAAATTAATTCGCCGCGGCGAAAATCCAATCAAGCAATCATTTATATTATCCTGTCGTGATTCATAAACAATATTTTTGGAGGGCTTGATATGCAAAAGAGGGATACCTTACTCGAGGCGTATCTCAAGCGCGGCTTCAGCCGTCGGACGTTCCTCAAAGGCTGCGTCACGCTGACTTCGCTGATGGGGCTTAGCATGAGCATGGTCGGCAAGGTCGTCGAGGCCGCCACCGATAAGCCGTTGCCCGTCGTCATTTGGATTCACGGGCATGAGTGCACCGGTTGCGACGAGTCGTTTATTCGCTCGGCGTCGCCGTTGGCGTCCGATCTCGTTCTGACTTCGATCGCGCTCGAGTATGATCATCTGTTGAGCGCGGCGTGCGGCGCTCCGTTCGAGGCGCATCTCGACGAGACCATTGCCAAATACAACGGCTCCTATATCCTCTGCGTCGAGGGAGCAGTCTCGACGAGAGACAACGGCGTTTATTGCATGAGCGGCGGTCATACTTTTACTCATCTGCTCGAGAAAGCTGCCAAGGGCGCGGCGGCGATCATCGCCTACGGAAGTTGCGCGGCGTACGGCGGCATCCAAGCGGCGGCTCCCAATCCGACGGGCTCGGCGGGCATCGCTCCGTTCGTCGGCGGCAAGCCCGTCGTCAAAGTGCCGGGCTGTCCTCCGATCCCCGAAGTCATGACTGGCGTCGTCATGCACGTGGCTTTGTTCGGAACGCTGCCGCCGCTCGACGGTGACGGTCGTCCGAAACAATTCTACGGCAATCGAATCCACGATACATGCTATCGCCGTCCGTTCTTCGACGCGGGCATGTTCGCTGAGACTTTCGACGATGCGGGCTCGCGCGCGGGTTGGTGCCTTTACAAACTCGGCTGTCGCGGTCCCGAAACTTACAACTCGTGCGGCAATCTGCGTTGGTGGCAGGGCATGAGTTATCCGATCCAATCGGGCGCGCCGTGCATCGGCTGCAGTAATGCCAACTTCTGGGACGAGGCGCCGTTCACCGATCGGCTTCCGAAGTACGGCAAGCTCGGCGACGTTGACAAGATCGGCGCGGGCTTGGCGGCGGCAACGGCGGTCGGAGTTGCGGGGCATGCGGTGGCGTCGCTCGTTCAGCGCAATCAGCGCGAGAACTTACTCGAGGAACATGACGACCATTAAAAATATTTCTCCCGCCCGAAGAATTTTGAGGCGCCGACGACGCAGGGTGGGAACCGCGTCCTCGGTTGGGCGCCGCGATTCGGGGGCGGGAGCGTCGGCGGCGCCCGTTTAACCGCTGCCCAACCTACAGACTCGTCCGATCAAAAAAATTGAGGTGAAAAATAAATGCCACATGTAGTTGTTGATCCGATTACTCGCATTGAGGGGCATCTGCGCGTCGAGGTCGACGTAAACGACGCCGGCACCGTCACCGACGCCCTGTCGAGCGGCACCGCATGGCGCGGGCTCGAGCTCGTCATGAAAAATCGCGATCCCCGCGACGCCTGGGCTTATATCCAACGAATTTGCGGCGTCTGCACCACCGCCCACGCCGTTTGCTCCGTCCGCGCCGTCGAGGACGCCCTCGGCATCGCGATCCCCAAGAACGCCAACTATATTCGTAACATCATGGCGGCGACTCTCACCGTGCAGGATCACATCATTCATTTCTATCATCTGCATGCGCTCGATTGGGTCTCGCCCGTCGAGGCGCTCGCCGCCGATCCCACCGCCACCGCCAACCTTCAGACCTCACTGCTCGGCGCCTATCGACTGCCGTTGACCGGACCGGGCATGTCGACGGAGGCTTTCGAGCATGATTTTCCGGCGGCAACTCCTCAATACTTCGCCGCCATCAAAGACCGCGTCCAAGCGATCGTCGCAAGCGGGCAGCTCGGAATTTTCGCCGCTCAATGGTGGGATCATCCCGACTATAAAATTCTGCCGCCCGAAGTTCATCTTTTGGCGGTCGCTCATTATCTCGAGATGCTCGACAAGCAACGCGAGATCATCACGCCGCACGTCGTCTTCGGCGGCAAAAATCCGCATCCGCATTACGTCGTCGGCGGCATGCCCTGCGCGATCTCACTCACCGACGGCAACGCTCCGATCAACACCGCGCGCCTTGCAATTGTCGACCGCGCGATCAATATGGGGCGCTCGCTCGTCAACAATTTCTATATCCCCGACCTGATCGCAATCGGAAATATTTACGTTCGCGCCGGCAAAGTCGACGGCGGCGGGCTCGCCAAGTCGCGCGTGCTGTCGTTCGGCTCGTATCCGCTCGACAGTTATACCGGCACTTCCAACGGCAATTTCTTCGACAATCTCTTGATTCGGAGCAACGCGGTCGTCGAGAACTTTGCGCTGGGCGTCGCCAACACGACCGTTTATCCGTTGACGACCGCCGATCTCACTCGCAACGATGCTTTGACTGAGGGCGTTCAGCACGCGTGGTATGAATATCCGATGAGCGCGAAGGCGGATTTGCATCCGTGGGAAGGCATCACGAAGGATAAGTACACCGGTCCGAAGGAAGGCACCGGCACGATGTGGCAGACGCTCAACGAGAACGGAAAATATTCGTGGCTCAAGACGCCGAAATGGCGCGGGCGGCTGTGCGAAGTGGGACCGTTGGCGAAGTACATCGTCATCTACACGAAGTTCATGCGCGGGCTGCTGCCGGAGCCGACGTGGGCGGAAAAAATGATGGTCGATCAGATCAACGCGGTGACGGGCGTGCTCGGAGTGCCGGCGGAAGTTTGGATGCCGACGATGGTTGGGCGGACGGCGTGTCGTGCGCTCGACGCTCATTTGAACGCGGAGATCAATCGGTTCTTCTTCGACAAATTGATCGCCAACCTCAAGACGGGCGACGTTCAGACCGTCAACAACGAAAAATGGTTCCCCGATTCGTGGCCCAAAAAATGTATGGGCGTCGGCTTGTACGATGCTCCGCGCGGAGCGCTCAGTCATTGGGTGGTGATCGAGGACGGCAAGATCGCAAACTATCAGTGCATCGTGCCTACGACGTGGAATGCATGTCCGCGTGACGATGCGGCGGGGCATGGCGCATACGAGTTGGCGATGATGGATACGCACGTTGCGGACTCGTCGAAGCCGCTGGAAATTGCGCGGGTGATCCGTTCGTTCGATCCGTGCATGGCGTGCGCGACGCATCTCTACAACGCCAAGGGCGAGGAGATCAATTCGTTCTCGACGAGCCATTATTAAAAAATTTTCCCACCTGCCTGTATTTATATGGGCGCCGCCAGCGCTCCCCACCCTCGAGCGCGGCGCCCAAATTGTGGCAGCAATGCCCACCCGCGCCGGCGGCGCCTTCCGTTTTAAAAGTGGTCGAAGGACGCAATCCTTCACTGAGGATCAAAAATGGGGTTCGGGGCGATAGCCACAAGGGAGCGCGTTGCCAATGCAGGTCGGCATGCCCACTCCGCACCGGCGGCGCCTTCCGTTCTAAAAGCGGTCGAAGGGCGCAGTCCTTCACTGAGGATCAAAAATGGGGTTCGGGGCGATAGCCACAAGGGAGCGCGT
>CALGGP010000408.1 GCA_937915885.1 uncultured Selenomonadales bacterium
CTCTTTCCCTACACGACGCTCTTCCGATCTGGTGGTCGGGAAAAAAATTTTTTCCGTTGCTCCTAAGCGTCGGCAGTCGCCAACTGCCAAGGGCGGGCGCCTGTCTTTTTTTATTGCGAAGGAGCCGCAGCCGCATCAGCCGGCGGAGTCTGCAACGGAGCCGGCGGCGCCTCCCGCGATACCACTATTATTGCTAAGTCCTCTAACTTTTGGAAGTTCACCGTCGTATCGATCACGCCGTACTTCAACAGCCCGCCTTCGTCATTTTTCACTTCTTTGACGTGCCCGACCACTATCCCCTTCGGATATACGCCCCCGAAGCCCGACGTCACGATCACATCGCCAACCTGAACGTCCGCGTCCTTCGGGATGTTCACCATGCGCGGCATCGTCGGATTGTTCAGATCGCCTTCGACAATTCCCAGCACTCGAGACTCCGGTCGTTGAACCAACGTCCCCACCGACGAGCGCGGATCAAGGATCAGTTGCACTTTCGAGCTGTTGAGCCCGACTTCGCTCACGTGCCCCACCAATCCGAGCTCCGTCACCACCGCCATATCTGCCGTCAATCCGTCCGCCGTCCCGCGATTGATCACTATCATGCTCGACCACGTTGCCGATTCACGCCCGATCACTCGCGCCGCCAACAGATCAAATTGTTTCGCCGATTCTTTATAGCCCAATAACGCCCGCAATCGCTGATTCTCCGCCGCCGACTCCGACGCCTCCAAATTTTGGGCGCGTAATTGTTCGATCTCCGCCTTCAATTGCGCGTTCTGCTCGTGCACCGTCATCAAATCCTGCACCGTCGATGTGACGTGCCCGATTCGCTCGCCCGCCCACGACACCACGCTTTGAAACGGCGACAGGATCAGCATCAACGTGTGGCTCGACGCCGGCGCCGTGAATTTCCCGCGCGCCGCAAAAAATACTATGCAGAAGACGCTCAAAAACACGAAGATCAACGCGATAATCTTTTGCCCCGAACGCTTCTCACGCCTGATTTTTTTCGTCATCGCTCAATCGTCGTCTCACGCCTTGATTTTTTTCGACGTCATCACGACGCGCTTCAACAACGTCAGATTTTCGAGCGATTTGCCCGTGCCCTCGCCCACGCACGACAACGCATCGTCGGCGACCATCACCGGCATCCCCGTTTCGCTCGAGATCAGCTTGTCGAGATTTTTCAACAGCGCCCCGCCGCCCGTCATCATGATTCCGTGATCCATGATGTCCGCCGCCAACTCGGGAGGCGTCTTTTCGAGCGTGCCCTTCACCGCGTCGACGATCTTATAAATCGGCTCGCGCAATGCCTCTAATATTTCTTTCGATTGCACGTTGAGAGTCTTCGGCAGTCCGCTTACCAAGTCGCGCCCGCGCACTTCCATCGACTTTTCGCCGCCCGGCGGCACGATTGCCGATCCGATCGTAATTTTTATTTCCTCCGCCGTCCGCTCGCCTATCATCATATTATACACGCGCTTGACGTATTGCACGATCGACGAATCCATCTCATCTCCGCCGATCCGTATCGATCTCGACGTGACGATGCCTCCGAGCGAAATTACCGCGATCTCCGTCGTCCCGCCGCCTATGTCGACCACCATGTTGCCCGTCGCTTCCTCGACAGGAAGTCCCGCGCCGATCGCCGCCGCCATCGGCTCCTCGATCAAATACGCCTCTCGAGCGCCCGCCTGTTGAGCCGCGTCGATCACCGCCCGCTTCTCGACTTCCGTCACGCCCGACGGCACGCCCACCACTACTCGCGGTCGCGCAAATGATTTTGAGTTCATCGCCTTCCGTATGAAATACTTCAACATCGCCTGCGTCACGTCGAAGTCGGCGATCACTCCGTCTTTCATCGGGCGGATCGCTATGATATTGCCGGGCGTTCGTCCGATCATTTTTTTCGCTTCTTCGCCCACCGCGAGCACATCTCCGGTGTCTTGCTTTATCGCGACCACCGACGGTTCGCGCAGCACGATCCCCTTGCCCTTGACGTGCACGAGGGTATTCGCCGTGCCCAAATCTATTCCCATGTCGTGACCACCAAACAGACCAAACAGCATTGCCGAGTAAATCTCCTTTCGTCTCGAACCCTAAGGTCGAAGAGACAAGTCATATCGCCGCGTCAATCACGGCGCCCTCATTATAAAAAACCATGTAAAATAAAGCAATATTTTTTTCATCGACGGCGCGATCGTGCTATAATGATTGCAATCAATCAAAAGGAGAGTGATTATGATGCGTCCGTCGAAAAAAATTACTTCGCCGCTGCAGAGAAAAAGCGGCGTCCCCGACAATCTCAGGAATTGCAAACACTGCGGCAAGGTTTTCATCGTTGCAGGCGATGATCTGCTGTGTCCGGATTGTCTTAAACAGGAAGAACACATTCGCACTCGAGTGATGGACTACGTCAGAGATAATCCGGGCGTGACGATCGAGCAGGCGCTGCAGGCGACAGGCGTCCCCGATCGGGTTTTGAAGCGGATGATACTCGAAGGAAAATTTACTACGGACTCCGAAAATCCGATCGCTAAGACAATCAGAAAGGTGTGCGCGATCTGCGGCAAGCCGATCGAAGGCTCGGGGATTTATTGTCGGAGCTGCACTTCGCGAATGGTGCACGAGAGCAAACACATTGCAAATCAATCGATTGATAAAACTTCCAATAAAAAAGTCGGCGATATGAGCATCATCGACAGGCTCAACGCTCAGGCGGCGCGGGAGTTTGAGATTGAAAATTTGAAGCGTCAAATCGGCGCAAAATGAAAGGGGTGTAGGAAATGCATCAGAAGTTGAGGAATTGCAAGGGGTGCGGGAAATTGTTTATGTCGCGCGGCGTGCCGTTTTGCGTTGACTGCCTCGACAAGCAGGCGGAGGACGAGAAGCGTATCATTCAATACGTCAGCGACAATCCGCTGTGCACGATCATAGAGATCGTCAACGCGCTCGGGATCAATGAAAATATCGTGCGGCGGCTGATCGAAGAGGGGCGGCTGATCCAAGCGGGCATCGATTATAAATATCCGTGCTCGAAATGCGGCGAGCCGATTGCGTCGGGGCAATACTGCGACAAGTGCGCGAAGAAATTGCGCGAAGAGATCAGGGACGAGCAGAGGCGCCGCGCGGAGCGTGATCCGATGGGTTTGCGTTACAGGCAGTTGTCGGCGACGGCGCGAGAAAAAAATTGAATTAGAGACGCGTCGATGATAGAATGATGCCGATAAATTTTTAGGAGGCGCGAACATGATTATCGGGGTGTCGAAGGAGATCAAGGACAACGAAAATCGAGTGGGCTTGACGCCGGCGGGCGCGGAGGCACTCGTCAAGGCGGGGCACGCGGTTTTGATGGAGGCGACGGCGGGCGAAGGCAGCGGCTTCAGCGACGAGCAGTATGCGGCGGTGGGCGCGGAGATCGTTTCGGACAAAAAATCGATCTACGACCGCGCGGAGATGATCATCAAAGTGAAAGAGCCTCTCGAGCCGGAGTATGATCTCTTCCACGAAGGGCAGATATTGTTTACGTACCTGCATCTGGCGTCGGAGCCGGAGTTGACGCGAGCGTTGTTGCGCAAAAAAGTCGTGGGGATCGCCTACGAGACGGTCGTCAGTCGCGACGGTCGGAGTCTGCCGTTGTTGGCGCCGATGAGTGAGATCGCGGGGCGCATGTCGATCCAGCTCGGCGCTCAATTTTTGGAAAGTCAATACGGCGGCTCGGGCGTGTTGCTCGGCGGAGTGAGCGGCGTCGCGGCGGGGCAGGTCGTTATAATCGGCGGCGGCGTGGTCGGAACCAACGCGGCGAAGATTGCGGTCGGGCTCCGCGCGCGCGTGACGATTATCGACAACAACATTCACCGCTTGAGGGAGCTCGATGATATTTTCGGCGGTCGAGTGAGTACGGTGATGTCGAACAGCTACAACATTGCGGAGTTGGTTCGGAAGGCGGATTTATTGATAGGCGCGGTGCTGATCCCGGGCGCGAAAACTCCTCAACTGGTGACGGAGGACATGGTCAAGACGATGAAGCGCGGCTCGGTGATAGTGGACGTGGCGATCGATCAGGGCGGGTCGATAGCGACGTGCGATCACGTGACGACGCATACCGATCCGACATTCGTCAAGCACGGGGTGATTCATTATTCGGTGGCGAATATCCCCGGCGCGGTGGCGCGGACGTCGACGTTGGCGCTGACGAATGCGACGTTGCCGTATGCGCTGGCGATTGCGAACAAAGGTTGGGAGGCGGCGTGCTCGGAAGGCGACGGGCTTGCGAAGGGGCTTAACGTCGTCGACGGGCAACTTCTCAATCAAGCGGTCGGTGAGGCGCTCGGCATTAAATGCGCCGATCGTTTCTACATGTAAAAAAAATTTTTTCTATCGTTGATCCCAACGAGGGATCATTTTTTTTGGGCGACGAGGAGAGGGCGCCGCCGACGCTCCCGCCCCCCGAGGCGGCGCCCAAATTGTGACAGAGGTTCCCACCCGCGCCGGCGGCGCCCGCCCGACC
>CALGGP010000409.1 GCA_937915885.1 uncultured Selenomonadales bacterium
ATCACCTTCAAAGCTGTAAACGCTCCAATAAAATATCCACCGCTTGAAACGCCGACTGCTCGATCACGTCGCGCGCGGCTGCTCCGCCCCCGCCGTCGACATCAGCACCGTCGTCGACAACATCAGCGCCGTTATAAATTTTTTCATGCGATCACCTTCAAAGCTGTAAACGCTCCAATAAAATATCCACCGCTTGAAACGCCGATTGCTCGATCACGTTGTGCACGCTGTCTTGCGTGACTTTCGAGCGCCCGACCTCCACCGTCAACAGCGGTCCGCCGCTCACCCGCACGAACGAACTCTTCGATTTGCCCGCGCCTTTCGACGCCATCACTATATCGCTCGTCTCCACGTCCATTATCCGCATGATCAGATGCGCCTGCACCGTGCAAACAGTGACGCCGCTCGACAGCACCGTCGTCCCGACATTGCTCAGCGTCACGTCGTTGACGTTGCCGTAAATGATATATCGGACGCCGAGAATTTCTCCAAGCCTCCGCGCGGAGTCGGGATCGACCAGCCCGACCGTTTTGATCCCTTCCGATTGAAGTGTGTCTTCGACCAGCGTCCGATCGACCACGTCAAGTTTGCCGCTCTCGATCAAGCGCGCCGTGACGTATTCGCTCGCCGCCTCCCCCGCGTTCATCACGTTGATATCGATCGGAACCGCGCCCGGGTGCGTGCCGAAGTCCATCACCGCTACCGAATCGTGGAGCGACACCGCCGACGCCGCGCCCGTCATCAGCACGAGCCACATCATTATCGCCGTCGCCAATCGTAACATCGCGCGCCGCCTCCCCGCCTTCATTTTCTTTATGATAGCGATCAATCACGTCAAAGTCAAACGCCGCGCCGATTAAAAATATTTGACGAATGAACGCAAAACATTTAATATTAGAGTCAACCTTCCATCAATCACTCAACGGAGGTTTATTAATTGATCAAAGAAAATTTGCGGGAAGTCCGAGCAAACATCGAGCGCGCGCTCCTCAATCGGGCGCCGAATATTCCTCAAGCCGACGTCAAACTCGTCGCCGTCACCAAAAATCACCCCGTCGAGATCATGCAACAGGCGATCGATCTCGGCGTGACCGATATCGGCGAAAATCGCATTCAAGAGGCGCTCGACAAATTCTCGACGCTCGAGCGAAACGTCGTCAAACATCTCATCGGACATCTCCAAACAAATAAAGTCAAACCGACCGTGAAGAACTTCGATCTCATTCACTCCGTCGACAGTCAGCGTCTTGCGCTCGCGCTCGATCGCGCGGCAGGCTCCGTCAACAAAATCCAAGACATTCTGATACAAGTCAATGCGGCTCGAGAAGAAACAAAGTCCGGCGTCGACCCCGACGAGCTCGATCAACTGCTCGAGACCGTCGATCAATGCGGCAATCTGAAACTTCGGGGCTTGATGATGATTGCTCCGAATTTTGACGACGTCGAGCAATGTCGTCCGCTTTTCAATCAGATGTACAAGACATTCAAGCGTCAACGGGAATTGCGCCCGACGATCGAAATTTTATCGATGGGCATGACGCATGACTATAAAATCGCGATCGAGGAGGGCGCCAATATGATCCGAGTGGGCACCGCAATCTTCGGGCAACGCGATTACCGATGGGAGGAGAAGTAATGAAGTTCATCGACAAGGTCTGCGACAAACTCGGACTCTTCAACGATGATGATTCCAAAGACCCTGCGGAAGATGCAGATGAAGGCAAGGAGGTACAAAAATCGGAGCCGCCCAAGCCCGAGGCGCAAGTCAAGCCCGCGTTTGAAGCAGTAAAACCGCCGTTGTCCGCGCCGCAATTCGGCAGCAAGGTTGTGGATTTTCATGCGGCGATAGAGCGGAGAGATAACGTGATGAGTATTAATTCCAAGTCGACCATCAACACGATCAAGCCGAAGAATTTTGATGATGCTCAGATAGTGGCGAATTGTCTGCGCGACCGCATACCGGTGATCATCAATTTCGAGCAGACGGATCCGAAAGATGCGGCGCGGATCATCGACTTCATAAGCGGGACGACTTACGCGCTCAACGGCGACATCAAAAAAGTCGGGGAGATGGTGTTTATCTGCGCGCCGAACAACGTGCACGTCTCCTCCGACAACGATGAAAAGAAAGGCGCCGCCTCCATGCCGTGGCTCAATAAATAATGCGTAATGCGTAATTCGTAATTCGTAATTATGGGTTCGGGGGCGACGAGTTGAAGGGCGCCGTCGACGCTCCCACCCCCAACCGACGGCGCCCAACGGAGGCTGGCATGCCCACCCGCGTCGACGACGCCCACTTTAAGAGTGAGCGGGCGGAAAAAGTTTTGCGGCTCAGCGTCAGCACCCGATCCCGCGTCGACGACGCCCACTTTAAGAGTGATCGGGCGGAAAAAGTTTTGCGGCTCAGCGTCAGCACCCGATCCCGCGTCGACGGCGCCCACCTTCAGAGTGAGCGGGCAGGAAAAAGTTTTGCGGCTCAGTGCCAGCGCCCGCCCTTGCATCGACGGCGCCCGACTTCAAAGTGAGCGGGCAGGAAAAAGTTTTGCGGCTTAGTGCCAGCGCCCGCCCCTGCATCGACGGCGCCCACCTTCAGAGTGAGCGGGCGGAAAAAATTTTGCGGCTCAGTACCAGCGCCCAGCCCCGCGTCGACGGCGCCCACCTTCAGAGTGAGCGGGCGGAAAAAATTTTGCGGCTCAGTGCCAGCGCCCAGCCCCGCGTCGACGGCGCCCACCTTCAGAGTGAGCGACCGGAAAAAGTTTTGCGGCTCAGCGTCAGCACCCGATCCCGCGTCGACGGCGCCCGACTTCAAAGTAAGCGGGCGGAAAAAATTTTGGGGTTCAGCGTCGCCGCCAACAGGCGCGTCGGCGGTGCCCACCTTCAGAATGAGCAGGCGGAAAAAATTTTGGGGTTCAGCGTCGCCGCCAACAGGCGCGTCGGCGGTGCCCACCTTCAGAATGAGCAGGCGGAAAAAATTTTGGGGTTCAGCGTCGCCGCCAACAGGCGCGTCGGCGGTGCCCACCTTCAGAATGAGCAGGCGGAAAAAATTTTGGGGTTCAGCGTCGCCGCCAACAGGCGCGTCGGCGGTGCC
>CALGGP010000410.1 GCA_937915885.1 uncultured Selenomonadales bacterium
GTTGTATCGGAGTATCGGAGTTCAGATACAACGTTGTATCGGAGTATCGGAGTTCGGATACAAGACTACGTGAAATCAGAAGGGGATATCGATATCGTCGACGTGTTCGAGTTCGTTGCCGGGGCTGGGTTCCGATGGTTGCTCGATGCGGACGAACGAGCACATCTGTCGTCCGTAATGAGGATCGTTGACAGCGCCGCGCTGATACTGCCAGCCGTCAAGAGTGCGCATGATGTCGGCGATCTTGCGCGTGCTGACGAGACGGGAGCGTTCGCCGTCAAAGCACTCGTTAAGAATTTCGACGGGCGAGACTTTCATGCGCTTGCCGTCGCCGAAGATGTCACGGCGATTGATGCCGACATAGTGTTTGTCGCCGAGGGGATCGAGGGGCATCTGCTTATCCTCCTTGCCGTTTTCGCCGACGTCGATGCACAGGTCTTTTGTTTCGGCAAGAAAATCGCTGTGACTAACGCCGTCGGGCAACTTAACTTTCGAGGCAGCGATGCGGTTGAAGGGCAGGTAAACGACGGAGCCCATGAAAAAGTGTTTGCGTTCTTCTTTTGTGAGGAGTTGCCAAAATTCGTATCGCGGGACGGGGCGATCGAGGAAAGCGGAGATGAGCCCGCGGAGATCGGAGCCGTCGGTATTGGAAGATTGCAATTCACGGGCGCGTTCTTTCAGGTCAACGGGAATATCGAGTTTGGAGGAATCAAAGCCGTCGGCAAACAATTCGTTGTAGAGGTGATAGACTTCCGCCCAGATTTGCGCGATGTCGAGGGAAAGAAGGCGCGAATCGAAGTCGACGGCTTTACATTCGACGAACCAGAACCGACGCCCGCCCGTCTGATCACGGAGAATTTCACTGTCGTTGGTGGTCGCCGCCAATACACATTGACGGGGAAAAGGTTTGGATCGACGTTCATAGGGGAGTCGGACGTAATCGATCTGCCGCGAGAGGAAACTTTTGATTTGTTCGTTTTCAGCCCGTTTTGTGGCCTGCATTTCGGAAAGTTCGATGAGCCATTTTCCCTGCAGACCTTCGACGGCGTCTTTGCCTTGAATCGAATCGAGCTCACCGAACCATTTGCCGCCGAGCATGGAGAGGATCGTCGTCTTGCCGATGCCCTGTTTGCCTTGCAAAATTAAGGTGTAATCGAACTTGCAGCCGCGATGAAAGACACGGGCGACGGCGGCGAGCAACCATTTCAACGTGACAGCTTTTGTGTATTGATCATCGTCGGCGCCGAGGTAATCGATGAAAAGGCGTTCCGCGCGTGGCGTTCCGTCCCACGACGGGAGGGAGTTGAAGTAATCCTGAACGGGGTGATACATATTGCGGTTGGCGTATTCGAGAACGATGCGACGGAAGACGGAATCGCCGCGGAGGTCGTAAGTTCTATCGATATAGTTTTGGAGTGAGGCGTCGTCGCCGTCGAGGAATCCGATGTTGCAATCTTGTTTCTGCAGTGCGGAATACCAAAGTGGCACCCGCGAAAGTTCGATTTTTTGAGAAAAGACGTTGAAAGTGAGGAGGTTGCGAATTTCGAGATCGTAATCGAAGATGAGATCATAATTTTCGGCGCAAGCGACGGGAATATTAGAGCGATTATGTTTGCGTAACTGTTGTTTGATCTCCCAGATGAATTGCGGTCGAACATTGGAGCGGGTTTTGAGTTTTGACTGCATGATAATGGCGGCGGCGATCGTCCGCTCTTGATAATCCTGCCGTGTTGTCCATTTTTCACGGATGAGTTTAGATTGGGCGAATATGCGCTTGATCTGGTCGACGTTGTTATCAGTGAAAAAAGCGAGTATTTTTACGAGAGCGAAATCGGCGCGGGAATGATCGCCGTCGAAATCGGAGAGGTCGCCGAGGTCGAAGAGTTTGCTAAACTTTGACACGGCTTTAGATTTACGAATACGTTCGATCAATTTATCATCGTCGATGTTGGCTTCGTGATGGCGGAACTGTGCAAGATAGGCGTCGAGCTTGCCGTCATCGTAGGCTTCTTTGACGACGGAATGAACGATGTCACGATCGACTTTGCCGAAGAATTTGAGCATGAGATTAACGGCGCCGTCGAAGGTGATATCCTCGGGCTGATGGTCGAACTTATTGCCGGTCACGATGAAAGCACGCTTGTAGCTGTAAACTTCGACGGTGGATTCGCCGAATTGTTTTTTGGTTCCGACGGGTGGAGCATCGTGATCGAAGAAGTAGAAATGGAGCCCCGTCCGACTCAACGAATATTCGATGTAAGCCCTGCCCCTAAATTGAGTGACCAAGTCTTTGGCAAGCTGATTGAGCCTGCCGTGTTCGTCGATGCAGTGATCGATATCGACGCCGCAAACGGGCGAGACTTCGTTATCGAAAACGACATCGAGATTGCAGTGATGTTCGTTGGCAAGCGCGACGGCTTTATCGAAGGACATCCAATTAGCGCGATCATGAGCATTGGCATTGAAAAGTTTGCCGCCGCTGATACGAGATGGAACTTTGCCGTTGGCGAGCATCCACTGATTGAGAGACCGCAAAGCGGGATGAATGCCGATCGGATTGATCGGCGTTGCTCCGCGCGGAGCGTTGCCCACGGTCAGTGGAGCGGTATCGAGCCCTGCAGGTTCGTTGGACGGCGCGGGCTCGTCGACGGGTGCGAGCGTTTCGGTGTTGACGGACGAATTACTGTCGGCGTTCGTCGCGATCGGCGTCTCGACGGTCGGCGCGGTTTCGTTGACGACGGACGAATCACTGCCGACGGTCGGCGCGGTGAACAGGGAATCGGCAGAAATTTTTTCGCCGTGGGTGTTGCTTTTTTTCGGTTTCTTTGCCATAATACATCATATCCTTTCTAGGAACCTTTCCTTTCTAGGAACCTTTCTTAGTTAGAGGATACCTTTCGTTACCGTGAACCGCCGTTTGCTACAAGCGGTTTTTCATTAAGGAAATGGGGCTCGGTTAGGCGTGGTTTGGTGATAGCGTAATAATAACACGAAAGGGCGTCGGCGGCAAGGCAATCTTGTCGCCAACGTTTTTCATGGGAGCATTATTGCGGGCGAGCGCGCTTGCGCGATGCTTGCGAGGTGTAGGGAATGATCTGAATTAGGCATTCGCCGTCACGGGTGACGACACAAAAACCTTCGGCGTCGGTCTCGTAACTGGTCAGCTGATAGTCGCCGCAATCTTGTGCGGCAACGATTGTAGCCGCGCCGAGATAATGTGTAAGGTTATCCGTTGAAGTTTCGATGACGGTGCGCTTGCCGCCGAGATTGCGCTCGAAAAGGCGATCGTTGTATTGACGGACGGCGCGCCAAAATTCGCGATTGCGTTTCACGACTAATCCTCCTTGACGGGCGGCGTATTGATGGGCGTCGTATAGAGTTCGACGAGCGCGTTCTGCTCCGCGATGAGATCATTGAGCTCACGCTGATAGGCGTCGCCAGCGTCGAGGAATATATTGATGAAATAATTTACCCGTTCGATGCGGGCGGCATTCGACAGAAACTTTTGATGAGCCTCAGCAGGCGTCAGGGCTTCGATCATGGTGATCCTCCTTTAAAAGAGTGCGGTAGTCGATGTTGAGAGCGGCGGCGATCCGTCCGAGAGTGTCGAAACGGATGTGAATGGGTCGACGCGTCAAGCGGTTGATGGTAGTCGACGAAAGTTTAGTGACTCGTCCGAGTGCCTTGCAATTGAGCCGACAGGCGATCATGGCATCGACGAGGCGTTGCGGGTCTACAATGAGCATTTTCATCATCACCCCCTTGCATACAAAGTGTTATCATGCTAATATAACTCATTGAAATTGTCAACAGTGTTTTGCAAGTTGAAGCAATTGTGAGAGGTGGTTGATGTCGATGTCGGCGTTTTCAATCAATCTGCGTCGGCTGCGGGAATCACGCGGCTTGACGCAAAACACTATGGCGCAAACATTAGGTTTGTCAACGGTAGGTTTTGGAGCATATGAGCGCGGCGATCGGGAGCCCAATCTGATTAACTTACGACGGATAGCAGAAGTATTAAACGTGTCGGTCGATGAATTGCTACGCGGCGTATTAGAGGAACAAAAAATCGAATGGGCGTTGCAGGGCACGGCATGGGTATTGGCGGGCTTTAATGTGACGGAAGTCGACGGCGGATATGTGAGGATCGAACCGCCCGCCGAGGCGACGGATTGTTCACCGCTCGAATTGCCCCGCGCGGATTTTCTTCGATTGACGCGGGCGATGAACGATGAAAGTCAGAAATGGCACCCCGACGATCGGAAAATGTCGGCGCTACAATTTGAAGTTTGGGCGCGGACGGTGACGAACAAAAGAGCGGCGCTCCGTCGGGAAAATCCTTTCAATATGGTTGGCAAGTTCTTACCGCTAGAGTATCTGCCGAAGTTAACAAAAAAAGCCTCCGAATGACGGGGGCTCTTTTTTTATGCGTCGACGGTCGACATTACACGGCGACTTGCAGGGCGACCATTGCGCGCGCGTCCGTGACAACGCAATCGAAACGACAGATCGCGCGGACGCCGATTGCGTTCTTGCGCCAAAAAGCCTCTGCCGACGTTGACAGTTCAAGGCCCTTGCGCTCAAAGAACGTCAAGTAGCTTGCCAGGTCACCGATCAAGATGGGCGCCAGCGTGGACGCCCCGACCGTGTTATTCGGCAGCACGGTGTTGGGCAACACGACGATCTCTTTCCCGCGATACAGATACTTCGACGCCTCCGTGACGTCGGGCACCATGAGCGGGCGATTGTTGCCGTCCTCCAGATTGGACAGCCACACGAATGAATCTTGGTTGACGAACAGTTTAGCCGACGGCTCGAAAGTCCCGTCCAGCGTTCGATACAGCGCCGTGTTTAATGCCCTGTAATCGGTGATGACAGTCGCCGCCGCCGTCCCCGTTGCCGTGTCTCCGACTATGAGTTTGTTCAGCGGCTCGAGGATTTTTTTGTTTTCCGTTCGGACGGCGGCTTTCGCCAACGTCCGCCCGATCACGTCGACCAGCGACACGTCGGCGTCTTCGAGTAGCTGATTCGAGCACGGAATGACGAATCCGTAATCGGCGATACGGTATTCGAGCTCCGAAAATTGGATGTCGCCTTCGGCTACGTCCGTCAATTCGACCAACGGCGCGAATTCGATCGCTTGATCTGGCAAAGTCGGCCAGCGTCCGTAACTGGTTGCCGTCGTCACGACCGTCACATAGTTTTTCAGGGCGACGAACGCGCTCCGATATTCCTGCAGGGTTTTTAATTGTTCTTGCGAGACAAGATATCCGCCGCGGGACGGAAGCGCTTCAATCTGCCCCGGCGACCCGGGCGAGCCCGATATGTTGTAATATGCATCGCGTTCGTCGGGCGTCAGGTTGGCGGGCGTCCCTCTTGCCCCCGACAACACCAACTTGTTATACGCGCGGTTTCTCAGGCGCGCCATGTCCGTCGACGAATAGCCGTTGTGGATCACCGTCGCCCCTGTCGGCGTCGAGCCTCTCACTGCCGCCGCGAATGACCGCAAATTTTCTTCTTCCTTCCTCGCGACTGCGTCGAGCGCGTCCTGCAGCGTCCGCAGTTCGTTTTCCGCGCGGAGCCGATTGCCGTAGTCGCCGCTGTACTGGTAGTGCCCGACTTCCGCGCGTTTCGCTTCGATCTGCTGTCTCAATTCATCGCTTCGTTTCATTTTCGTGTTACTCCTTTCGAGCGCCGACGGTACCTTCACGCCGCGCGCTTTTAATTTACCCACGACTGCCGCCGTGTTCATCACTTTCGACGGCTCGACCAGTCTGATTTTGAATTTCGTCGCCGCTTGTTCTCCCGTCAACCACGTCTCCGATTCGAGCATCGTGCGTATCTCGGACGCCGTCACTCCCGCACGCGCCTTCCGACGATACGTCGTTTCAAGCCCTGCCTGCAATGTGTCAAGCACGTCGGCGGTTTTCCGTAGCTCCACCGCGTTTCCTTGCGTTGCCGTGAACGGCTGATGCAGCATGAAGTAGCAATTCGGCGGCGACACGCACTCATCACACGCAAAGTAGATTTGCCCCGCTATCGACGCCACTAATCCGTCGTTATACGCCGTCGTTTTTCCTTTGTGCCGCGAGATAAAATTCGCCATTGCCACGCCCGCGAATACACTGCCGCCGTCACTGTTTATGTGCACTTCGATCGGCTTGTCGGCTCCTATCGCGTCCAATTCCGCCTTCAACTTTGCAGGGAATTGATAACCGCGCGGATCGCCCGCCGCATCGTCGTCGTCTACTATGTCTCCGTATAAGAAAATTTCTGCCGCTTCGACGCGGTTGTTCACTTTCAACATCTCACCGCCCCCATTCAATTTTTGATTGCAATGACCGACAATACCACATGCCCCGCATCTACCAACAGTTGTCGGCAGGCGCGGATTGTGCTGCCCGTCGTGATTATGTCGTCGACCAGCAACACGTTTCTTTGCGCGGGCGCGCTCACCAATTCAAACGTCGGCTCGAGCCGATTGCGATCCTCCGCGCGGAACGCGTCCTCATAGAACGGCAAGCCCAATTTCGATGCCGCCGCTTCCGTGACTGCCGTTGAAAAATGGAAGCCCGACTTATGTCGTCGACGCGGCGTTGTCAACATGCACCAATCGCACGCCTTCGACAGTTTAGCTCCGAGCGCTCCCATCAGATAGTCGACAAGGCAATCCGAAAACGGCTCCACATTCCCGCTATCCTCTTTGATCTCCGCGATCGGGATTCCCCGCTTGCCCGTCTCGAATAACGTTGTGTAACTCATATCACCGTGCAAATGCTGTTTCACGCGACGTTTCAGATCGCATCGTTTTTCAAGGTGCGACCATGCCGCGCGTCTTTTAAACAGTTCCGACGTGTCAAATCCGAAGTCCGACATGTTCACGTCGAACGCCGACAGATCGCTCAATTCCTCTGCCAGCAACGACACGTCCCATTTCGCGTATTCCGCAACTTTGTTGTCGGCGAGCCTATATGCGCGCGCTTGCTCCGCCGTCAAGTCCCGCGCATACAACACGGGCACTTTCGACAAACCCAGTGACCGCGCCGCTTCCGCGCGCGTGTGTCCTGCCAGTATCAATCCGTCGCCGTCCACGATGATCGGCGACAAGAATCCGAATTGGCGGATCGACGCGGCGACCTTGGGGATTGCGTCCGTGTTTATTCGAGGGTTTTTCTCATACGGGTGGATCGCGTCAAGCGACACCCATTCGATTTTCGTCAAGTCTCATCACTCCCGACGCAAATGTTTCAACCACTTGTTTTCGTGTTCTGCTTCCGAAGGCGGCGCCGCCAGCTTCAACCGATCGATCGACGACAGCCCCAGTTTCAAACTTATCGCCCGCATGTCGGCTGTGTAATGCCGCCATGCCGTCAGCAACGGATTGACGATTAACTTCTTCGACCCGTCGCCGCGTGTCACTCCGAGAATTTCTCGATTCGCGTCAGGGCTCGTCGATATTCGCCGCGCTCGATCCCAGCATTGGGCATACGTTATCAGATCGTTGCGGTCGAGATCGTCTAACCAACTCGCCGATTCCACGATTCGCCTGTACTCTGCCGCCGCCTCGGGCGTCAATCCTTCAATCCGATCGAACGCCGTCAATTCCTCACGTCCGACTTTGTGGATCGCTTCCGCGCGGGATCGCGCCTCCTTTTCTGCTTTCGTCAAGTGCTTTTTGTTCGTCTCGACTGCCTTTCGCGGGCGACCCATCGAATATCACCTCCTATTCTTAACGTCCCGCATGTAACAGCAGCATAAACGCTGTTTATACCCCACTCTGTAACTCCTTGACACTTTGAATTTCCCGTGAATGCGTCAAGGTTAAATGAAAGGATCACCACTCCCGACTTTGTGACCCGATCCGAAATCGCCTCCTGTGACGCTACAGGGGCATTTTTGACGAGATCGCCTCCATGGTATAAAACCATTACCCCCGATTTTCAAGGCGCTTAAATCGGCGCTCAGCGCGTCACCCTTGCAGAGCCCGTCACGGCGCCTTCTTCCGTCTACCATAAATGCCTTTTGGGCACCGTCGCCGCGCGATGAAAAAATCGGTTCGAGTTTAGGGAGTTTTTGCGTGCGAAAGGTGGGGGGCGCGGTGAGAGGCTGTTTGCAAAAACTTTTCGCGGGCGGGGGAGGGGACGCCGCCGATCGGAGCCGCCGTCCGTCGCCCGAGCCGATCACTCCGCGCCGCCCGACAGTTCCCGCAAACCTTCATTGTGTTTCCGAAGACACTGCCTCGTCGAGTAGAACATTCGCGCGGCGATCACGTGCCAGGAATCGCCGTCGATATACCTCGACAGCAGTATTCGGCGGGCTGCCGCGTCCGACACGTTCTCGATGATCGCTGCCGTTGCCGACGCGCGCCGCCAAAACAATTCCTCTGCCGCCCGCTGATATCGTTCTTCCGCCGCCGTCAAGCGGAGCGTCATTTCCTCCATCATCGACCGACAACCGCCGCGTCCCTTCGGCAGCCCGTCAATCAACGCCGTCGTTCTTTCCGCCATCGAGCGGATCATCGCCGCTTCCTCCGCGCGGCTTTTCAATTCCTCCGCCAACGCCCGTAACTCGACCAATTCTGCTTTCCTCATTGTCTGCACCCGCTTGACACTGTTATCAGCAATCAGCGCTTGTCAGCGCCTTTCTCATGCCATAAATCTCAACAAAACAACTTGATTTTCCTCCCGTTTCCTTCGTTTTCCGTGCTCATATTCTACCACATCACCTAATTTCGCGCAACGTTGTATCGCAACTGTGTATCGCAACTGTGTATCTATGTATCTGTGTATCTCAGCCGCCCAACATTCGACCACGCCGAGACTGCCGATCGGCGTCCGACAACCTCACACCGCGCGGGCAATTTCAACCTTTGTATCGGAGTATCGGAGTTCGGATACAGCGATGTATCGATACAGATACATCGATACAGTTCGGATACATCAACAAACCGCGCCACAATAGGCTTTATGAATTTGACGCTGTATCTATGTATCCGTGTATCTGGAATTTCTTATATTTTAATTTAGGTGCAATACATCAGCCGTTTTTATGGATTCAATAAGTATCGCTTATGTATGGCGCCCAAAATCTTTTATATCAACTTTTTTAGATACACAGATACAAAACAGGGGAGAATGGCGCAGTGGTGCGGCTTCTCCGTGTATCTGAACCATGTATCTGAATCATGTATCGGAAATTCGGATACAAAAAATCCGATACACGGATACAAGGATTTTGACGAAACCGCGCCGTGACGGGTTGTTTCTTTGTATCGGAGTATCGGAGTTCAGATACAACGTTGTATCGGAGTATCGGAGTTCA
>CALGGP010000411.1 GCA_937915885.1 uncultured Selenomonadales bacterium
GCCTTCCTTTTTGAGAGGATTGTGGGCAGGAGAAAAAATTCGAGGCAGGAGTCCGACGGGCTTCTGCCTTTTCAATAGAAAGAAGTGATTGAATGAGGCTCGGGCACATAAATTTTTTGAACGTCCTGCCGTTGACATACGGCTATGATCACGTCGGGATCGTTCCGACGGTGGGGGTGCCGACGAAAATCAATCGGCTGCTCGACGAGGGGGCGCTCGACGTCAGTCAAATCTCGTCGATTGAATTTGCGCGAATGAGCGATCGGCTGGTGATGTTGCCGGATATATGCGTCCGCGCGGATGCCGACGTTCAATCGATCGTATTGGTGTCGAAAAAACCGATCGAGAGGCTCGACGGCGCGCGCGTGATCCTCACGTCGAAGTCGGTGACGGCGCAATGTCTCTTGAAAATAATTTTGTCGAAGTCATACGATGTTCGACCGATTTACGAAACTCGTGCGGTGTCGACGGACAATCCGATCGATGATGATGCGTCGGCGGCGCTGTTGATCGGCGACGATGCGCTTTACATCTATCATCATCGACCGGCGGATTATTATTGTTATGATGTCGGGCGGGAGTGGCATCGTTTGACGGGTCGGTCGATGGTGTATGCGGTGTGGGCGGCGCGCAAGGATTTCGACGGGATTGATGAGGCGCGTGCGACGATTGAGCGGGCGATGAAGTACGGGCTCGAGCACAAATCGGAGGCGATCCGCGCGGAGCTTTCGTCGCGACCGTTTACGTTTGAGCAGCTCGATAAATATTTGGGCGGAGTGATCCGTTGGGATTTGACGGCGGAGCATGTTGCGTCGTTGAAACTTTATTATCGGCTGGCGCATGAGCTCGGGCTGATCGATCGGGCTCCGCAAAGTTTTTGATCCGATCCGTCTGAGTAGAAAAAATATGGGCGCCGCCATCGCTCCCGCCCTCCAATGACGGCGCCCAAATTAGCCCGAGGTTCCCACCCGCGTTGGCGGCGCCTTCTCTTTCTTCGACGACGCTTCCGCCCACCAACATCGGCGCCATATAAAGCGGTTCCCGCCCCCCGAAGTCGGCGCCCAAATTAGCCCGTGATTCCCACCCGCGTTGACGGCGCCCCCTTTTGAAAAAAATATTTTCATGGGCGGG
>CALGGP010000412.1 GCA_937915885.1 uncultured Selenomonadales bacterium
TTGAGCACGGCGACCAACCGTCGTCGGCAGCGCCCGCCTCGATCAGCGCGCCCGTCCGTCGAGTGCAGCGACCAATCATCGTCGGCACCCGACTCGATCAGCGGCGCCCCATCCGTCGAGCGCGGCGCCCCATCCGCATCGGCGCCCAACTTGTTTTAGCCTGCCGCCTTCGACCGCGCGGAGCGACGCCCAACTTGCGTCGACGGCGTCCTTCAATTTAAAAGAGCCGCACACCGCGCGGGAGGGTGGGCTTGTAAAGCAGCACTGCTGCCGGTGGGCGGCGCTAAAAAAGCCCCGCAGGGTTCACCGAACGGCGGTCGGGAAATAAATTCTGATTGACAACGCGGCGGCGATTAAATAAAATGCGCCTAATCATGAGCCGTGTGCTCGAGATGGGGGCGCCTTCAATGGACAAGGAAGCAGATACAAATTTAATTCAAACACATTCGAGACTTAAGCCGTACCTCTCGCCGCTCAACGTTTGGGCGCTGTCGTTCGGTTGCGCCGTCGGCTGGGGAGCTTTCGTCATGCCCGGCACGACTTTTTTGCCAATCGCCGGACCGATCGGTACCGCAATCGGCATGAGCATCGGCGGGCTCGTTATGCTCGTCATCGGCTACAATTACCATTACATGATGAATCGCTTCCCCGACGCCGGCGGCACCTACGCCTACTCGAAACGCATTTTCGGCTACGACCACGGCTTTTTGAGCGCGTGGTTTTTGATCCTCGTCTACATCGCCATCACTTGGGCCAACGCCACCGCCCTTGCGCTCATATCTCGAAAACTTTTCGGCTCGATGCTGCAATTCGGCTTCCATTATACCATCGCCGGCTTCGACGTTTATCTCGGCGAAGTGCTCTTGGCATTGGGCGCGTTGTGGATTTTCGGCGCCGTCTGTATTCGCGGTGGCAAGGTCGCCGCTTACGTTCAGACCGTCGCCGCCGTCATTCTCCTCGGCGGAGTTGTTATCGGTTTCGCCGCCGTCCTCAACAAACACGGGCTCGATATTTTTAATATCCAACCGCAATTCGTTCCCGACGTCGGAACGTTCTCCGCTATCATTTCGATCGTCGTGCTCGCGCCATGGGCTTTCGCCGGTTTCGAGTCCGTCTCGCAATCGACCGAAGGCTTTACATTCTCCACCAAAAAAACTTTCGCCATTCTCTGTGCCGCCGTCGTGAGCGCCGCCTTCGCTTACATCGCGCTCGCCTTCATCGCCGTCGCCTCCGTCCCACGCATCTACGACAATTGGTTTCAATACATCAAAGACATCGGCAATCTCGACGGGCTTGCCGCGCTCCCGACGTTTTTCTCCGTCGACATGCTCATGGGCAATCCCGGACTTGTAATTTTGACTTTCACCGTTGCCGCCGGAATTATCACGGGGCTCGTCGGAAATTACATCGCCGCCTCCCGATTGATTTACGCGCTCACTCGAGACGATCTGCTGCCGCCATGGTTCGGTCGCCTCAATAAATATATGTCGCCGCAAAACGCGATTCTTTTTATTATGATCCTCTCACTGCCGATCCCGTTCCTCGGTCGCACGGCAATCAGTTGGATCATCGACGTCAACACAATCGGTGCCACGATCGATTACGCTTACACCTCCGCCGTCACTTTCGTGCTCGCTCGAAAGGATAATCGGCTCCTCGAAAAAATCACCGGCGCCTTCGGCGTGATCGTGTCGGCGATGTTCTTCTGCTACTTCATGATCCCAAATTTCTGGTCGGTGGCGGCGATGGCGACCGAGTCATATCTGATTCTGATCTGGTGGAGCATTCTCGGCTTCGTTTGCTTCCGATATGTTTTCAAGCGTGACACGCGTCGGCGGTTCGGCAAATCGACCGTGGCGTGGATGGCGCTGCTGTTTTTGATTTTCTTTACGTCAACGATGTGGCTCCGTCAGGCGACGCACGAGTCGAGCGCGTCCGTCCTGCACAGCCTCAACGATTATTATTCCAACGTGCTCAACGACCATAAGATCGTTCCGAACGCGATCGAAAAGGCGGATTCGGAGTATTATCTCCAACTGCAAATGGATTCGATCAGCACGGCGCTCACTCGAAACAATTTGATGCAGATGACGCTGATTGTGATTGCGCTGTTCATCATGTTTAACATCTACGATTTGATGATGAGGCGCGAGCGGCAGATGGAGGTGCAGAAGGTCGAGGCGGAGCAATCGAGCCGCGCGAAGTCGACGTTCCTCTCGAACATGTCTCACGACATCAGGACGCCGATGAACGCGATAATCGGTTACACGAATATGATTCGGAAGGAAAAAAATTTGCCGCCGAAGACGGTCTCATATCTCGAAAAGATCGAGGCGTCGAACAAACATTTGCTGGCGCTGATCAATGACATACTCGACATGAGTCGGATCGAAAGCGGCAAGATGGAGCTTGATCCCGCGAAGGAGGACATCATTCAGGCGATGCGCGAGGTGCGCGATTTGTTCTCGACGCAAATGGTGACGAAGAGCATCAATTATGAAGTGACGGCGGTGAATGTCAAGCACCCGATAGTGATGTTCGACAAGCCGCGTCTGAATCGGGTGCTGTTGAATCTGATCAGCAACGCGTACAAATTTACGCCGCAGGGCGGTCGTGTGACGGTGACGCTGAGGCAGGTCGGCGCGGACGACGGCGAGGCGCAATTCGAGTTGAGCGTCAAAGATACGGGCATGGGAATGAGTCCGGAGTTTGCGGCGACGGTCTTTGAGGCGTATTCGCGAGATCGCTCGGTGAGCAATATCCAAGGGACGGGGCTCGGCATGGCGATCACCAAAAGCATTGTCGAGCTGATGGGCGGCACGATCCGCGTCGAGAGTGAGCTCGGCAAGGGGACGGAGTTCATCGTGAGTGTATCGTTCCCGATCGTCGACGAGCCGATAGTAGAGGAGAAGCAAGACGCGTCGGACGAGACGGCGTCGGAGCTCGACTTCAACAATATGCATCTGTTGTTGGTTGAAGACAATCTCGTCAATCGCGAGATCGCGTCGTTGGTGTTGACGGAGTTCGGATTTACGCTCGACACGGCGGAGAACGGCAAAGAGGCGGTCGAGAAGGTAGAGGCGTCGACGCCCGGGGAGTTTGCGGCGGTGCTGATGGATATACAGATGCCGATAATGAACGGCTACGAGGCAACGAAAGCGATCAGAGCGTTGAGCAATCCCGCGCTCGCCAACATACCGATCATCGCGATGACGGCGAACGCATTCAAAGAGGATATCAAGGCGGCGAAGGACGCGGGCATGAACAGTCACATCGCGAAACCGCTCGACGTGCCGCAGATGATCGCGACGTTGACCGAAGTACTGAAGTGATTTGGAGGATTGAATACTGATGTCAGGTAAAAAGAAAAACACCTTAATTGCATTGGTGTTGTTACTCGGTCTGATAGGCGTGGCGATGTACATAATGGGCTTCGGCAATCGCCCGACGCATTTGAACGCCGACGAGGCAATGAACATGATGGCATCGACACCAAACGCGATCCTGCTCGACGTTCGAGAGCAAGAGGAGTATGACAAGAAACATATTCCGAACGCGGTGCTGTTGCCGATCGAAAAAATCAACGCGGGGCAAGACATCGAGACGACGTTGCCGGATAAAAATCGTCCGATCCTCGTCTACTGTCAGACGGGGCGCCGCGCGGAAAATGCTGCGTCGAAACTGGCGAAGATGGGCTATAAGCACGTCTACGAGTTCGGAGGGCTGGTCGAGTGGAACGGTCCGCTCGTGGGCGAGGACTGATTTTGGGCAAAAAAAAATTGGTGCGACCGGCGCGATTCGAACGCGCGACCTACTGCTTAGGAGGCAGTTGCTCTATCCAACTGAGCTACGACCGCATTGCCATGTGAGATTATACAGCACTCGACTGCGTCTGTCAAAGCCGAAAATTTTTTTGAGGGCGCCGCCGACGCTCCCGCCCCCCAATGGCAGCGCCCAACGGAGGCTGAGGTTCCCACCCGCGTCGTCGGCGCCCCGTCCGTTTTCGGTGCCCACCCCCGCGCCGTTGGCGCCGTTTTTTTATCACGGTTCCTGATAAGGAACATGGGGTGGGTGGGCGGGAAAATTTATTCGTCACCTCGCAGGTCGAAAGGCAGGCAGGCTCAATCGACGAGTTTGCGTTCGACCTCTTTGCGCTCGGCGATCGGAGTGCGCCGCAAAACTTTTTCTCGCACGTCCGTCGTGACGATCACCTCCGACATGCAATCGTCCGCCAAAAATCGCGCCGTTCCCCAATTCGATTCTTCCCCGTTATACGACCGCGCCGCCTTCTTGAGCGTAACTTCCTTCGTATCGTCCTCATAAACGATCAGAATGACTTCCGCGTCGCTGATCATTCTGTTTTCGCCGTTGAGCATCGACGCCCCGATCATCACGTCTTGACTGTATCGACGCAGGATCGGACAAATCACCATATCCGCCTTCATTCGCGTCGACAATTCCTCCATCGCCGCCTGCAGGCGCGCCTTCTTATCTTTTTTGCGCAATTTGCTCCAGATGTCCTGCAACTGCGCGGCAGCCTCCGACGCCGGAAGATATTCGACCGCCTTCAGAGTGCCGTTGAGCGGAACGTGGATCGCTCGGCTCAATTTCAATTCCAAGCCCGCCAGCGCATCTTCGTCGGGCTCCTCCGACAAAATTATCAGCGGCAGTCGCGCCAAGCGGAGCGGCTTTTTTATTTCGGACGCCTTTTCATCGGATTGATCCGCCGCCGACGCCGTCAATGTCAACGCCAACATCAACAGCATCACCGTCGTCAATAATTTTTTCATGCGCTCGCCTCCCGTCTGTCAATGCCCCGATTTTTTGAATCGCCCTCCGACTATGTCATGCACGACGTTGATCGTCACGAACGCCCGATCGTCGATCTCGTTGACGATCCGCTTCAGCTTGTCCACCTCGAGCCGCGTCACCACGCAATATAATACTTCCTTCTTCTGCTTGGTGTAGCCGCCCTCGCCGTAGAGGATCGTCACCCCGCGCCCCAGTTTGTAGTTGAGCGCCGCCGTCAGCTCCGCCGGACTGTTGGTCACGATCATTACTCCGTACGATTCGTCGAAGCCCTTGATCACCGTGTCGATCATCTTCGCGATCACGAAATACGCAAACAGCGAGTACATTCCTTTGTCCCAACCGAACAGCAGCCCCGCGCCCGATAAGATGAACAGATTGATGAACATGACGACTTCGCCGACGGAGAAAACCGATTTTCGATCGGCAATGATCGCAACGATCTCCGTGCCGTCGAGCGAACCGCCCGCGCGCATGATCAATCCGACGCCGAGCCCGTCGATGATGCCGCCGAAGATCGCCGCCAAGAACGGATCGTTGGTGACTTTATCCATGTGCTCGAACACCGCCGACCAGATCGAAAGGAAGATGACGGCAATGATCGTCGCGATCACGAAACTTTTTCCGATTTGTTTGTAGGCGAGATACAGGAACGGAATGTTTAGGACGATCAGAAAAATACCGAGCGGCATGCCCGTGACGTAGCTTGCCATGATCGACAGACCGACGACGCCTCCGTCGATGACGTTGTTCGGAATCAAAAACAATTCCAGACCGACCGCCGCAATCGCTGCGCCGATGCAAAGCTGAGTATATTTCTTAATGTAAGTGCCGATGCTTGTGCTCATAAAATCGCTCCCGTGAAATTTTTATATCGCAATTATAATTCACTCGGCGGCGATGTGCAACGGCTTGATAAAAATCGGCGATGATGATACACTTCGACCCGACTAAAATGATTGGAGACAAAAAATTGTACGGGATATATTTGATAGCGGCGCTGGTGGTGACGGGCGGGGCGATAGCGTTCATAGGCGATCGGCTCGGGACGAAAATCGGCAAGAAGCGGCTGTCGATATTCGGCTTGCGCCCGCGTCACACGTCGAATGTGATCACGGTGCTGACGGGGATATTGATCACGGGCTTGACGATCGGGCTGTTGAGTCTGGCGTCGAAGGAGGTGCGGACGGCGCTGTTCGGGCTCGACGAGCTCAACGCGAATTTGGAATCCGCGCGGAAGGAATTAATCCTCACGTCAAATGAGCTGGCGTCGGTGCGGATTGAATTTGATAAAGCGAACGCCGATCTCGAAAAGTCGCGAGAGGATGTCGAGCAACTTCAACAGGAGCAATCGGAGTTGAGAGAAGAGTCGGCGCGATTGAAGGAAGGGAATAGGACGCTGGAGCTGACGAACGCGCGGCTGATTGAGGATAATGATCAATTGTTGAGCGACAACGATCGATTGACGGCGGATAATGATCGATTGGCGGGCGACAATGATCGGTTGGCGTCGGATAATGATCGATTGACGACGGACAATGATCGATTGACGACGGATAATGATCGGCTGTCGTCGGACAACGCGGAATTGGAAAAACGAACGGAGCAATTACGAAACGGCTTGACGGCGATCCGCGAGGGCGACATCGTATTTCGAGCGGGAGAAATATTAGCGAGCCGAGTGATAGCGGGCAATCGCGAGGCGGACGAAATTGTGACGGAGATCGATGAATTAGCTCAACGGGCGACGGATAATGTCTCCGAGCGCTCGGGGCAAGAAGAATCGGTGTGGATATATCAGCCGGAGTTGCGAGAAGTGGTCGATCGAATTTCGAGGAGCAACGGCGATATGCTGTTGAGGATCGTGGCGGCGGGGAATTTGGTGCGCGGCGAGCCGATCCGCACGTCGCTGGAGCTCTACGACAACGACAAAATATATGATAAGGACGAGTACATCACGGCGCAAGTGTACGAGATCGAGGAACAGGGCTTGGCGGAGGAGATTGTGCGGGATTTTTTGAGGGAAGTGAATCGTGCGGCGGTGGAGCGCGGCGTATTGCCCGATCCGATCCGTGGGACGGTGGGCGTCATGGAAGGGACGCAATTTTATCAGTTGGTGGAAGCGATCTCGGAGTTGAAGGGACCGATCGTCTTGACGGCGTACGCGCGGGAGGAGACGCGTTCGGTCGGACCGTTGCGTTTGAGTGTAAAGTTGGAGCATCAAAAATAATTGAGTCCGCGCGGTTTTCGGGGCGACGATTTAGGGGCGCCGCCGCCGCTCCCACCCACCACGGTCGGCGCCCAACGGATGAAGCAGTTCCCACCCGCGTCGACGGCGCCCCCCGTTCTAAAAGCGCAGCACTCGACCGAGATCGAAATTCCTCCGCGCTGGCGGCGCCATCTTTCTAAAAGCGCGGCGCTCAATTTATGTCGCGATTCCCCCGCGCGTCGGCGGCGTGCTCGACTTCGGCTTTAATAAAAAAAGGAGCATGCGATGAAGATATTGGCGATTGATCCCGGGCGGGAAAAATGTGGCGTGTGCGTGCTCGACGGCGACGGCTCAATCCAATATCAGCGTGTGATCGAGACGGCGCGCTTGGAAGAAATAATTTCGGAGCTGATCGCGGACGGCAGGATTGAAGTGATCGTGCTCGGCGACGGGACGACAAGTCGCGACGCTCGACGTCGGCTCGAATCGATCACAAAAAATATTCCGATCGAAATTGTTGATGAGAAGCATACGACGGAGGAGGCGCGCAAAGAATATTGGATCAAAAAACCTCCGCGCGGATGGCGAAGGTTTATACCGACCTCAATGCAGGTGCCGCCCGAGCCCGTCGACGACATAGTAGCAGAAATTTTAGCTCGACGATTTTTATTCCCGCCCACCCACCCTTTGTT
>CALGGP010000413.1 GCA_937915885.1 uncultured Selenomonadales bacterium
AGATCGGGCGTCGTCGACACGGATTATTGCGTCGCTTCCTCAGTCGTGCGCCGCGAATGAAGATCGGGCGTCGTCGACACGGATTATTGCGTCGCTTCCTCAGTCGTGCGCCGCGCTCAATGGGCGGTCATCGCGAATCGCAGGCGATCGCCGACGGAACGATGTGCCGCCTTCAACCAAGCAAGTGGGGCGCCGACGACGCGGGTGGGCAGTACTTCCTCTGTTGGGCGCCGTCGTTGGAGGGTGGGAGCGTCGACGGCGCCCCTTTCAACCGTCGGGATTAAATCACTTCGTAAACATCTCGTAGAGCACCTTCGGATCGGTCGTCTTATACAGATTTTCAAGCTGCTCGTCCGAGCACTCGTCCATCGTCATCGCGATATTCGCCAGGATTGCCAGATGATCATTGTCCTTGCCCGCGATGCCTACCAAAATATGTGCCACATTCCCGTCCGCAAACTGCACGCCGTTCGGATATTGCATTACCACGATGCCCGACTTCTTGACGTATTGTTTGACAGCGTTCTCGCCGTGCGGGATCGCTATGCCCTTGCCGATGTACGTCGAGATATCCCGCTCGCGCGCCAGCATGCCCTCGACATATGGAGTGTCAACATATCCGCTCTTGACGAGCCGCTCGCCCGCCGCCTTGATCGCTTCCTCTTTCGTCACGCTCGGCAATCCGACCACGACGTTTTCAATCAACAGCACGCCCTCTTTGACTTTTTCCTCGGGCGCCGCCTCCGACGGTGCCTCCGAAGTCTCCACGCCCTTCAATCGATCACTTATCATATCATATACATTGTTTCGAGTAAAATCTTTGACGAAAATATGTTCCGCCTGCGGCGAATCGTCGATCGCGCGTTGCATCAATTTTTCATGCGACACAACGATCTGCGCGTCCTTCGGGATGTTGCCGATCGCGAAATTCTTGACCGTGATATTATTGTAGCCGTCCTTATGCAATTTTTTGCGGAGCGCCGCCGCTCCCAACGCCGACGAGCCCATGCCCGCGTCGCATGCGTAGACGATGAATTTGATATCCTTGCCGGCGACCTGCTTCTCCGTCGAGACGCCCTTCGATGCCGCTTTCATCGCCTTCATATTTGCCTGCGCCGCCTCGAGCGAGTCTTCGCTCTCGGCATCGGCTTTCGCCGTCGCCTTGATAAACACCGACGCCACCGCGAAGCTCACGCCCGCCGCCACGACCACCGCCGCAATGTTTGCAAAATACGCACCCGGCGCCGTCATTGCCATGATCGCGATGAATGAGCCCGGCGCCGCCGGAGCTACGAGCCCGCCGCCGAGCAATGTCAACGTGAACACGCCGCTCACGCCGCCCGCCATGACTGCCAAAATCAGCGTCGGTTTCATCAGCACATAGGGGAAGTAAATTTCATGAATGCCGCCGAAGAAATGAATGATGACTGCGCCCGGCGCCGACGCCTTTGCGTTGCCCACGCCGAACAAAGAATATGCCAACAACACTCCGAGACCCGGTCCGGGGTTCGATTCGATCAGGAAGAACATCGATTTGCCGATCTCCTGAACCTGTTGCATGCCGAGCGGAGTGAATACGCCGTGGTTGATCGCGTTGTTGAGGAACAAAATTTTCGCCGGCTCGACCACGATCGACACCAACGGCAACAAGCCCGCACTCACGATCGCGCCGACCGCGCCGCCCAATGCTCCCGTCAGGCTCGTCACCAACGGTCCGACGAAACTGTACGCCGCGCATGCCAAGATGCCTCCGATAATGCCCGCCGAAAAATTGTTGACGAGCATCTCGAAGCCGCCCGGGATCGAATCTTGCGCCGCCTCGTCGAATTTTTTGATCGCCACGCCGCCGATCGGTCCCATGATCATTGCGCCCATGAACATCGGAATATCCGTCCCGACGATGATGCCCGCCGTCGCGATCGCTCCGACCACGCCGCCGCGATGTCCGTTGACGACCTCGCCGCCCGTAAATCCGATCAGCAACGGCAATAACCATTTTGCCATCGGTCCGACCATTTCGGCGAGACTTTCATTGGGCACCCAGCCCGCAGGAATGAACAGCGCCGTGATGAATCCCCAAGCGATGAACGCGCCGATATTGGGCATGACCATGGCGCTCAGGAAGCGTCCGAACTTCTGCATCAGTTCTTGCATCTCACTCAACCTCCAATCGATTTTTGCTTTTACCATGATAAAATTTTATAAGCCGCGCGGCTCAATGGCAAGCAAAACAAATTAAGAGGCGGGCGGCGCCCCTGCGGACATTATCGAAGAACAGCGGCGCGAATAAAAATTTTATGTGGGCGCCGCCAACGCCCCCACCCGTCGATGCCGGCGCCCAACGGAAGACAGCATGCCCACCCGCGTTGGCGACGCCCCCCTTATTGAAAAAATTTTTTCTCGTTGAAGGGGCGCTGACGCCGCAGGGTGGGTACCACTACCCTCGGTTGGGCGCCGACAGCGGGGGCGGGAGCGGCGTCGGCGCCCTAATACCGTCGCCCCCGAACCCCTAATTCCTAATTCCGCATTCCTAATTCCTAATTGCATTTAAGTCGATGGCGTCAAACGCCGATAACTTTAGCGTAAATCACCAACGAACTTAACCACACTCATAAAAGGAGTAGATTCATCATGATGCGTTCCCTGTTCGCCGGCGTGTCCGGTCTCAAGGTTCATCAGACACGCATGGACTCAATCGGCAACAACATCGCCAACATCAACACCACCGGCTTTAAATCCTCCCGCACCACTTTCTCCGACATGCTCAGCCAGACACAGGCCGGCGCAGGCACTCCCACCACCAGCCTCGGCGGCACCAACCCGCGCCAGATCGGTCTCGGCGTCAATGTTGCCTCCATCGATATCATTTTTACCGACAGCTCCGCTCAGTCCACCGGCAAAAATACCGACGTTGCCCTCAGCGGCAATGCTCTCTTCGTTATTCAGAGCGGCGACGAAAGATATTACACTCGCGACGGCGCTTTCGAGTTTGACGCCGAAGGCAATTACGTCCTGCCCGGCACCGGTTTCTACGTCCAAGGTTGGAACGCCATCGACGGCGCACTCAACACCAACGCCGAGCCCGAGAACATTGTCGTCCCCTCCGGCAAAACCATGAATGCCACCGCCACCAACCGCATCACCTTCAGCGGCAACCTCGACTCGGGCGACCCGATCATCTCGACGATCTCTTACACCAACGAGGACGGCGACACCATCACGCTCGACCCGAATAAATCTTACACCTTGCTTGCCGGCGAGATTGAAAACGTCCTCAACATTACCAAAGACACTTGGGAGAGCATCGTTGAAATTATCGAGCCCGGCATCATCAGCTCGACCAACGGCACGATTTCGATCCCGAATGAAGTTTGGGAGGATTACAATCTCGAGGAACTCTCCGCACTGTCGGACGATCAGGTTTTGGCGAAGATCACCGAGTTCATCACCGACCTCAACGCGACGTATTTGCGCAATCGTACCAATGCCGACGGAGCCGCAGTCACACTCAGCAACACATCAATGATCTCGACGAAAAAATTGACGACGGATTACAGCGCGGCAAGCGGCGGTAACGCCGATGTCAAAGTTGCGATGGCGAATACGATCGACGATCTCAATGAGATTTTCGGCAACCTCGAATTGATCCAGCTCGAGTTGAGCAACAGCACCGGCACCATCATCCCGACCGGTAAAGTTACCGTCAAATCCGTCCACAGCGACGATGTTGCCAACGGCGAGGACGCTCTCAACCTTTATTACACTATGGGCTATGATCGTCTCGATACCTCGGGCACGGTCAGCGGCGCGATCGTCACGTCTTACGGCACCGTCGACACGAGCACTTCGCTCCGCAACGCCAAAAATATTATGTCGAGCCTCATCACCGACATCAACAAAATGATTCGTTCGATCTCGCTGATGCCCGTCGACACCGACACAAATCCGCTCGATTCGTCGAAGATTTATCTCAACTTGACTGCCACAGATACCGGCGCCGCCGACGTGCTCGCGACAATCCGCAGCTTGCAGTTCGCAACCGACGGCTCCGACCTCTACGAAAAATATCAGCAGTTCTCGCAGTTGACTGATGACCTTTACCTGTTGCATTACAGTCTTTATGATGCCAATCAGCCCACCAATCCGTCATGGGCGGATGCCAGCCCCGCGACCGTTTTGATCGGCGCAACCGGCGGGCTCCGTCAACCGATTGACATTTATAATTATATCAAGGCGAAGGCATATTATATGACGGCGGTCGATACGGAAGCCACCACCTCGGGCTCGACTCAAGAGACCACCACAACTGCCGTCAACTCCGACGTCTACGATCCGTTCTTTGCGACCATCGACGACTATAACGACAGCGGGGCGACCGTGGCCTCCGTCGATGACAGCTATCGTCAACAGCATAACTCATACTCTTACGACAGCAACGACGAACTGAGCAGCATCGGCTACTGCAATATCATCGCATCGAAGTACAACGACCTTGCCAATGCCATTGACGCCTCCGACAGCTCGACCAAGGCGAATTACGATCGGTATTACGAAAATGCTCGGGCGCTGTACAATCATCTGCAGGCGAAGGCGTATAATTCGGCGTTTGCGACGGACGGCTCCGATCTGTTGGTTGTCGGCAGCGACGATTACAACGATCTGCTCGAGTTGGTACCGGGCGACGCCGACCAGGGCGCAAATCCGCAAGCGTCGTTCGTCGAAGAATATCTCTACACGGCGGCGCTCACCGACTACTATCACGCTCGACTGGTGCAAGCGGCGACGGAGTTCAACTCGATCATCGTGGGCAAAGATTTGACGGTGTCGGGCGACGACGGTGTTGATGTGGCACTCGACGAAGACACCATCGCGACCTACTACAGCAATGATGTATACGATTTCGTGACGGCGTCGTCGGCATATCTGACGTTGTCGGACGGCACGCGTCGGACGGTGACGACGGGCACGTATCACGTGGGCGACAGCGTCCCGTTGACGACGGTGATCACGGTCTACGACAGTGAGGGCGGCTCGCACAAGGTTCCGATTCTGCTCGAAAAGACGGACGCCAATACGTGGATGGCCTCGTTGGCGAATGCGCGCAAGGACTTCACTGATCAGGATGACAGCAATTCGTTAAAGATCGCGGAGATCACGGAGGACGACGGCTCGATCACGACGATCACGATGCGTCCGATCACAATCGTCTTCAACGGCGACGGCACGTATAGTTCGGGCTCGAGCGATATTCAACTGCAATACAGCGGGATGAACGGCGCGGACACGACGCAAGCGACGGTGGACTTCTCGAGTCTGACGCAATTTGACGGCAACTCGACGGCGTATCCGTCGGCGGACGGCAACAAGGCGGGCGTGCTGACGAGCGTAGCGATTGACGGCAACGGGATCATCACGGGCACATACACGAACGGCTTGCGTCAACAGGAGGCGCAGATAGCGGTAGCGCAATTCATCAACACGGCGGGCTTGACGAAGACGGGCAACACGTACTGGCAGGAGTCGAACAACTCGGGCGCTCCGAACATCAAGACGGCTCCGGACTTGGGTATAGGGATTACGCCGTCGGCGTTGGAGATGTCGAACGTTGACTTGGCGAACGAGTTCAGCGAAATGATCATTACGCAGCGCGGCTTCCAAGCGAACTCTAAGATAATCAATGTGGGTGATGAAATGCTCGAAACGTTGGTGAATATGAAGCGTTAATCACGTAATTTAGAATACATCTTGGCGGCGGTGGTTTATTCTCACGCCATCGCCGTCATTTCTATATACTCGAGACTGCGAATATACAGGCACCGGCGGACGTAAATCCTAATCTGCCGCTCTGCGGCTTGCGATTAAACAGTTCTGAGGAGTAGGGGCAGTGTTGCAAGCATATAAAACCGCAAATAACATTGGCGAAGGATTACAACTCCGAAAGGAGCCACACTCTATGTTAGTGTATGTTATCAACAAACACGGTAAACCTCTGATGCCATGCAGTCCGGCGAAGGCGAGACACCTGCTCCGCGACGGCAAGGCAAAAGTCATTCGGCGCGAGCCGTTCACCATTCAACTGCTCTATGGCTCGAGCGGATATTGTCAACCGGTTACTCTCGGCGTCGACGCCGGCTCAAAACATGTCGGGCTGTCGGCGTCAAGCGTCAAACAGGAACTTTACTCGTCCGACGTTCAACTTCGCAATGATATCGTCGCCTTGATCGCAACGCGGAGAGAACTTCGGCACCGACGTCGCGGCAATAAAACCCGCTATCGTCCGAACCGATTCAGCAATCGTAAGAAGCCCGAAGGTTGGCTCGTGCCCTCCGTCAAAAACAAGATCGACACTCATCTTAAGGTCGTTGACAACGTCTGTAAAATTCTTCCTATCGTCAAAATTATCGTCGAGACCGCGTCGTTTGACGTTCAGAAGATCAAAAATCCCGACATCAGCGGCGTCGAGTATCAACGGGGCGAGCAGTATGATTTTCGTAATGTGCGCGAATATATATTGTTTCGAGACGGTCACGAGTGCCAACATTGCCACGGCAAGTCGCACGATCCGATTCTCAACGTTCACCATATCGAAAGTCGGAAGACGGGCGGCGATGCTCCGAACAATCTAATCACTCTGTGCGCGACCTGTCATGCCGCTTATCATGACGGTAAGATCAAACTCAAAATAAAGCGCGGCGAGTCGTTCAAAGATGCGGCGTTCATGGGCATCATGCGTTGGGCGTTTTTCAATCGGCTGAAGGAGATTTATCCCGACCTCGAAATAAAGAATACGTTTGGGTATATAACCAAGAAAACTCGCATCGAGCTCGGATTGAAGAAAGAGCATCACATCGATGCGTATTGCATTGCGGGCAACTTCGCTGCGGTTCGCCTCGAATATTGTTTTTATCAAAAGCAAATGCGCAAGCACAACCGCCAAATTCATAAATTGACGTTACTCAAGGGCGGTGTCCGCAAACGCAATCAGGCGCCGTATGAGATGTTCGGCTGGCGGCTGTTTGATAAAGTACGGTTCAATAATGATATTGGTTTTATCTTCGGGCGGCGCGCAATCGGATTTTTCGACATACGTAAACTTGACGGCACAAAAATTTCTGCCGGAATCAGTCATAAGAAATTGCAACTGCTCTCACGACGCAAGACCTATTTGATCGAAAGACGTTAAAAAAAACGATAATCGTTCCGCGCGGAAATTAAAAAGGAGCCTGCTGCCGACGGCGGCGCTGGCGGAGGAAGATGAGAGCGACTGGCATTACTCCATCTCCGACAACAAGGCTACCGTCACTCACTATAATGGTGCGGGCGGAGACGTGGATG
>CALGGP010000414.1 GCA_937915885.1 uncultured Selenomonadales bacterium
TGGGTGGGAAAAAATTATGCTCTGCAGACTCCGATCCGCTGTTTGATGTGAGCGCCCTTTTCAATCTCGTCGACCATTGCCGCCGCATAATCCGCATAGCTTATGATACTTTCGCCCGCGCCGTTGACTATCAGCTCTTCGCCGCCGACGATGTATTTGCCCGTCTTCGGATCGTCCGCGCGGAAGTCGCACGCCGGACTGATAAATGTCCAATTCACGTCATCGCGCTTGCGAAGTTCCTCGAGCGCCTTCGCCTGAGCCGACGCCAACGGTTTATAAGATGCGGGGAATTCGGGCGTGTCCATCACATGAACTGTATGCTCCGCGTTGACGTACAACGAGCCCGCGCCGCCCACGATCAACAGCCGCGTCGTCGAGCCGCTCAACACATCGCACAGATGCATGAGCGTTTTCGAGTGCAACGGAAGCGTCTCCGGCGCCCAAGTTCCGAACGCGTCAACGACCGCATCAAAGCCCTTGAGATCGTCCGCCGTGATCTCGAGAATGTCTCGCGCCACAAATTTTTTCGCCTCGGATTTGTTTTCGTTGCGCGCAAACGCCGTCACCTCATGCCCGCGCTCGAGTGCCTCACTCACGACCAATTTCCCGACCCGTCCGTTGGAACAAACCACTGCTATCTTCACGTCAAACACACTCCTTGAAATTCAATCGGGCAAATGCTAGAATACTTGCCGATTAAATGTTGTAAGCGTCTTTCTTACAATCAAATTATAAAAGTTCATCGATGTAATGTCAAGCATTACAATTCGAGGTGATGACGATGAGATTTTCCGCGCGGTTGCCGATCGCCGTACACATTTTGCTCGCAACGAAAGTTTTTGAGGCGCAACATAAAATCACGTCAGAATTTTTATCGGCAAGCATCGGCGTCAACGCGGTGATCGTCCGCAATCTGCTCGGACGATTGAAGGCGTCAGGCTTCGTCGAGGTGTCGGCGGGCGTCGGCGGCGCCAAACTTTTAAAGCCGCTCGATAAAATTACTCTGCTCGATATTTTCAACAGCGTCGAGCCCGAGGAGCCGATTTTCAATCTGCATGAAAATCCCAACCCGAATTGTCTCGTCGGCAGAAATATTCATTCGATCCTCATGCCGCGCCTCGCTGATGTTAAACGCGCCGCATGCAATTCGCTTGCCGCCGTTACTCTTCAGGATTTGCTTGACGAGATTCAGCGGCGCGACGACATGGGCGACGGGATCGTATGTCCGACTTGAATTTCGAGTACCCGACTGCCGGGCAAATCCGGAATGTACAACACGCCGCCCGCTTGCGCAATGTCCGCCGGACCAACGCCCTGCTCTCGATAGATCAGTTTTCGTTCGCCCGTCTGCAGATCGATCGATTGCACCGAACTCGTAAACCAATCCGACACGTAAAGCATGCGCCCGTCGTCCGACAGCGCCGCCCCGTCATACAGCCCCGGCACGTCGAGAAGTTTTTCGACCTTCGGCGCCTCCCCGAGTCGCACCCGATAGATCACATGCTCCGCTTTGAAGTCCTCGTAATCGTGCGGGATCGTCGCCACGTATAAATTCCCGTCGCGCACCGCCAGCCCGTTCGGTCCCGGCAACTCGATAAATTTTTTCGGCTTGCCGAGCTTCTCGACATTGCTCACGTCGAGCGTGTAAATCCGATCCGTGTTCGTCACCGAAATGTAAAGCGTATTTCCATCGAGCGCCAACGCGTTGACAACCCGATCGTCGTCTTCAAATTTGATCACTTTCACCGGCGCCGCCACCGACTCGGTGAAGTCGTCGACCTTGAAAACCTTCAGGCAATCGGTGTCGCACACGAACAGGTGACTGTCCTTGACGAGCATTGCCGTCGGTTTGTGCAGCCCGCTCCCGACGGGGATCAGATTAAACGTCAGACCGTCGCGATAATAAATTACGAAGCCCTTGCTCTCGTCGTCGCGCGGATGGATCATATCGGATCCGAAATTCGAGATCAACAGCCCGCCGTCGAAGGGCAACACACTCTCCGAATATTTGATGCCCGAACGAATGATCTCAACGATCGGCGTCGAGCGCACGCGCAATTGATCGAAGTCGCTCATCGCCTGCAGACGCGGGTTGTCGACTGCTGATGCCGATTGCGTTGTCGCGAGCAAAAATCCCGTCGTCAACGCTGCCAATAATTTTTTCATGTCCAACCTCCAAATTCAAAGTCCCATGCTCAAAACCGGCAGCATCACCGAGAACACAATCAGTGCCACGATAACGCCCGCCGTCAACGTCCCGAGCAGCTCCGCCTTCACCGGCAATTGATTCGACAGCTCCTCAACTTCGAACGCGCAGAGTTTTTCGCATCGCTCGAGCATCGTCGGCAGCATCCCGCTCGATTCGCCGCTCGTGATCAGCCCTTGACATTCCGACGGAAATATTCCGCTGTGAAATCGTCCGCCGCTTTCCACCGAGCGCCGCACTTCATTCAGTTCCGCGCGGAGCCACGAATTGTTTGATGCCGTCGCCGCCATCTCCACCGCCCGATCGATCCGCACGCCGCTCTCGAGCAGAAACGCCATAGACCCGAAAAAATTCATCCAATGAGTTTGTCGCGCAAGCCGTCCGACGAACGGCAATTGCAGCGTCAAGCGATCGAGCAGCAATCGAAAGGCGTCCGATCGATCGTAACAGAATACGAGCGCGAATACAACCGCCGCGAGCGCGACGACGATCAAAAAAATATTGGTCGACAAAAATAATCCGAGGCTCAACATCAGCCGCGTCAATGTCGGCAGGCGATCTCCTTGTCCGTCGAAGAAGCCCGCGAATACCGGCAACACCGTCGAGATCAAAATGCCGATGGCGAGGAACGCGGCGACGATGACGAACGTCGGATAATACATTGCGGATCGGATTTTTTTCGACGATTGATAATTGCGCTCGAGCTGGTCGGCGAGTTTCAACGAAATTTCCTGTAAGCGTCCGCTTTGATGTCCGATGACGACGAGTTGAATTGTGGTGCCGGAAAATATTGCGCCGAATTTTGACAGCGCCTCGTCGAGAGTTTTGCCGAGTGTCACATCCTGCAGCAGCGACTGTAAAATTTTTTTTTGCGTTCGATTTTGAGCGGTGGTCGACATCAATTCAAGCGCGTCGCGGAGATTCATGACGGCGAGCATCGTCGAGAGTTGTCGGAAGAAGAGCGACGCCCATTTATCACCGACGCGCTGTCGATCGTAGCGTTCGGAGATGGTAGCGAGGAAAGATTTTTTGACGGGCTTGATCTCGACGGGGACGAGTCCGAGGCGTTGCAGGACGAAGTGCGCGGCGTTGAGGGATTCGGCTTCGAGTTCGCCCGCCTGAAAAGTTTTTTCCGCGTCGTAGGCTTTATAACTGAACCGTAAAATTTTTTTCGCCCCCAAATTTTTTTATGGGCGCCGCCGACGCTCCCGCCCACCGAGCACGGCGCCCAAATTTTTTTTTGCGATTCCCACCCGCGTCGGCGGC
>CALGGP010000415.1 GCA_937915885.1 uncultured Selenomonadales bacterium
CGTTGACCGCCACGATGAATATCAGCGAGAAGACGCACAACGCGATCGCCCATTGGAACGCCAGATCATAATCGTTGGCTTGCACCGCCGAGTAGATTGCCGTCGACATGGTTTGCGTCACGCCCGGGATATTGCCCGCGAACATGATCGTCGCGCCGAATTCTCCCAGCGCCCGCGTAAACGTCAGCACCAAGCCCGCCAAGATTCCGTGCCGAGCGTTCGGCAGCATCAGCCGCCAAAATATTTTCCACTCCGGCACTCCGAGCGTCCGCGCGGCGTTTAGCATGTTTTGATCGAGTTGCTCAAACGCGCCGCGCGCCGTCCGATACATCAGCGGCATCGACACGATCACCGCCGCGATCACCGCCGCCTTCCACGTGAACACGATCGACACGTCGAACTGCAACAGGAATTTTCCGATCGCGCTCCGCTTGCCCATCAGCAACAGCAGAAAAAATCCTACGACCGTCGGCGGCAACACCATCGGCAACGTGATGATCGCGTCGGCGAGCCCCTTGCCGTGTTTCATTCGCATCACCGCATACGCCAGCCCGATCCCGATGAAGAATGCGATCACCGTCGCGGTCGACGCGGTTTTGAGGGTGACGATGATCGGCGCCGACTCCATTATCGAGCCCCCCGTCTATCGATCAATAACATCAACTTCGACGGCGGGAAGTGCAGATAAAGTTCCGGCGCCTCGAGCGACCGCCATAATTTTTTATCCAACTCCCAACGGATCGGGCGACCGTCTGTCCCCGACCGCCGCACCATCACCACATACGAAAAATTGTCTTCGATCGTTTGCTCGACGCGCATCAGGAACGTGTTCGCGCCCGCCTCGGTGCGCGGCTCCAACGCATGCGCCCGCAATCCGACACAATTGATCCCGTCCGCAATCGGCTCGTCCAATTCAAATTCCATCTGCCAATCCTCCGCGCGGATCACTTCGTCCGACAGCCGCCGCGCCGACGAGACATTTTTGCAGCCCGTCAACAGCGCCGCCGATAGCGTCTTCGGGTTCTCGAAAATTTTGTGCTTGGTGTTCATCGCCTCGATCGAGCCGCGATTCATCACCGCCACCCGATCCGATATCCGATACACTTCGCCGCGATCGTGCGACACCAATATTGCCGAGCGATCATACGCCGCAAACACTTGCTCCAGCTCCAATTCGAGTTGCCACTTCAGATAACTGTCGAGCGCGCTGAACGGCTCGTCGAGCAAAAGTATTTCCGCGCCCGACGATAAAATTCTTGCGAAGGCGACGCGCTGTTGTTGACCGCCCGACAATTGATGCGGATAACTTTCCTCGAGCCCGATCAATTTAAAGCGCTCGAGATTTGCCCGCAATCGAGCTTGACGTTCCTCGTCGGTGCCGATCGCCGCGAACAAAATATTTTCCGCCGTCGTCATGTTGGGGAATAACGCATAGTTTTGAAACAAGTAGCCGACGCGTCGAAGTTGAGGCGGCAGATTGATTTTCTGATCGCTGTCGAAGAGAGTGCGACCGTTGAGAACGATGCGTCCGGCGTCGGGGCGTTCGATGCCCGCTATGCATTTGAGCGTCATGCTCTTGCCGCAGCCCGAGCCGCCGAGCAACGCGAAAATCTCATTCTTGACGGTAAAATTGACGTTGAGATCAAAATCGCGGAGCCGTTTGCGAATGTCGACGATCAGTTCCATCGATCAATATTGACGGACGTCGGGCGCGATCGCAAAGCCGTATTTCTCGAAAACGGTTTTTGCCGCGTCGCCGGTGACGAACTTCATGAAATCCTTCGCGGCGTCGAGTTGCTTGGTGTCTTTGATGATCGCCGCGGGATAAATCACGGGCTTATGAGAATCGGCGGGAGCGGTGGCAGTCACTTTGACTTTGTCGGAGACCGCCGCGTCCGTCGCGTAGACCACGCCGCAATCGGCATCGCCCGTCTCGACCCACGACAGCACTTGACGCACGTCGGAGCCGTAAACGGCTTTCGAGTTGACGGCGTCGAGAATGTTGAGGTTCGTCAAAATTTCTTCGGTGTACTGACCGACGGGGACGCCCTTCGGTTCGCCGAGCGCAATGTGCTCAACGTCGTCGCGCGTGAGGTCGTTGAACGACGCAATGTTTTTGGTGCTGTCGTTCGGGACGATCAAAACGACTTCGTTGATCAGCAGATTAGTGCGAGTGTCGGGAGCGAGCGCGCCTGCCTCGTCGAGCGCGTTCATTTGTTTTTGCGCGGCGCTGAAGAAAATATCGGTTTGACCGCCGTTTTCGATTGCCTGCTGGAGTGCGCCGCTCGAGCCGAAGTTAAACGTGAGCTTGACGTTGGAATGATCCTTTTCGTAATCGGCGGCGAGTTCCTTCATCGCGTCGGTGAGAGATGCCGCAGCGGCGATGTGCAACTCGACGGGCTCTGCTGCCGTTTCCTTGGCGGGCTGTTCGGAGCCTCCGCCGCAACCTGTCATCAGCATCATCGCCGACGCCATCAACATTGCCAACATTTTTTTCATCAAAACCACTCCTTAAAAGCAATGAATAATTCGTAATGCGTAATTCGTAATTGAGGAGGCGCCGTCGACGTGGGCGGGCGCCGCGTCAAAAGTTGAGCGCGCCGCCGACGATTTTTGGGCGCCGTCGGCTCGGTTAGGCGCCGTCGGCGCGGGGTGGGTACCGCTTCCTCGGTTGGGCGCTGTCCTCGTGGGGCGGGAGCGTCGACGGCGCCCTTTTATTTCTTAGAAGAAGAACTCGACGCGCCCGAACAATTTTTCAGAGTCGCGATCGGTCGTGAGCACCTTGCCGTTGACATACTTCGCTTGGAACAAAATATTTTTCCACGGAGCATACGCCGCGCCGATCTCCCAGCCCTTATGCCCCGCCTCGACGCCGCCGTTTGCTCCGTACGTCGGATGGAACGCAACATTATTTCCGAGATATCGATACGCCGCATATAAGCCCCAAGTATTTGCCTGCGTCCGCTTCGCGCTCTTGTAATCGAGCTGAATCGTATACGCTTTCTTGTAATCGTCCGCCGTTGTGTTCTGCGCATACTGACCGCCGAGCGCAAAATTTTTGTCGAAACGATAGCCGAGACCCGCCACCCAAACGTTGGCGTCGTCGTCGTCCGCGCTCTTGGTGTACGACGCCTTCTTGAAATTATCCGTGTTCAGATGATGATACGACGCCCCGATGTTGAATTTGCTTTTCTTATAATCGAGCCCCGCGCTCTGCATGTTGATCGGATCGGTCGAGCCTGCCAAACGCAACGAACTGTTGAGCTGACCGCGATCCCATCGACCCGCTTGCAACGTCAACTTCAAATCTTTGCCGAACGCCACCGACGCGCCCGAGAGTTGACTGTCGAACAACAACTTATCGTCGAGCTGCATCGGCATCTTGCCGACGTTCACCGCAAACGCATTGTATTTGCCCTGCGCCCAACCGCGCACCAGACTGAAATCTCCCGTCACGCCCTCGTTCGTCTTCATGTCCGAGTCGGCGTCGATTCGCGCACGCAACGTCCAGTGATCGTTGACTGTCGCTACCGGCTCGAAACGGAATTTGATCCGATCGGTGTTCGTCTTATTCTTGTGACCGTCCGCCTGCTCGACACGCGCGCTCGAATAAGTATAACGCAAGAATCCGTGCAAAACAACTTTGTCGGCGTACTTTTCGAGCTCCGACACGCGCACGCCGAGATTGCTCAACTCATCGGCGAACTCCGCCGCGAGACGATCCAACTCCGCGCGATTGCTGCCGGTTGCCTGCGGCGCACGCGCGAGCGCCTTCGCCACCATTTGAGCCATCTCTTAGCGCGTGATGTTCCGATTGCCGAGGAAGGTGCCGTCGCCATAATCCTCGATCACTCCGTCCGCCGCAAGTTGAGTCACCGCGTCATAAGCCCAATGTCCGCGCGGAACGTCCGAAAACGTCGTCGACGCCGCGCCCATCAATGCGGCGGTCGTCAAGGCTGTGATGATCTTTTTCTTCATGATTCTACCTCCGTCAAAAAATTTTTTTGCCAACGAAAAAAGCTGCCCTCTCCGCCGCATACAAACAGGACAGCCCCGTTGACCGAATTTACCCGACGCCAATCAGACGCCCGATAGCCCCTTTTCAATGCGGAAGGCGCAACCGTTTCCAATCGCACCCTGTGAGCTCGTCGCTCAGGCTCAACATCATAGCTCAACGCCTTAGATGTTTTCGCTCGGAGATATCTTTCGACGAATGTATTCTACCATCAATCGCGCGCCCATGATGTTTGATCAGTCACGCCGCTCAAAATAATTCGCACTGATCGCTCGCGCTCATCCCCTCGAGACAACCGTGCTCTTTCAACGCCGCGATCGCCGTCCGCGTGATCCCCGACCGTCGTTTTAAATCCTCGATCGATGAAAACACTCCGCCCTTCCGCGCGTCCGCGATCGATTGCGCCGCCGTCGGTCCCACGCCCGCCAACGACGCCAGCGGCGGCAATAATTTTTTTTCGTCCTCGAGCATGATGAATTTATACGCGTCCGATTTATACAGATCGATCCGTTGCACGCCGAGCCCGCGACAGAACATCTCGTTCACCAGTTGCAACACCGCTAAAGTGTCGCCGCCCTTCACGTCCAACTTTTTTTCGTCCGATAATCTTTCGAGCTCCGCTATCTGATCGCACACAAATTTTTTCCCCTTGATCACCACGTTTGCATCAAACTGCTCCGCGCGGATCGAAAAATACGCCGCGTAATACGCCAGCGGATGATGCACTTTGCAATAAGCAATCCGAAACGCCATCATCACATACGCCGTCGCATGCGCCCGCGGAAATAAATATTTGATCTTCTGACACGACTCGATGTACCAATCGGGCACGTCGTGTTTTTTCAGCTCCTCGACCACCTCCGGCTTGATGCCCTTGCCCTTGCGCACGCCCTCCATCGTTTTGAACGACAACAATCGGTCGACGCCGTGATGAATCAGATACATCATGATATCGTCGCGCGCCGAGATCGCGTCCTTCAACGTGCAGATTTTTTTTCGAATCAACTCCTGCGCGTTGCCGAGCCACACGTCCGTCCCGTGCGAGAAGCCCGATATCCGTACCAGATCGCTGAAACATTTCGGCAGCGTGTCATCGATCATCTGTCGAGTGAATGACGTGCGGAACTCCGGAATGCCGAATGTCCCCGTCGAATTTTTGATCTGATCGGGCGTCACTCCGAGCGCCTTCGTCGAGCTGAAGATCGACATCGTCTCTTTGTCGTCGAGCGGAATTGTCGTCGGATCAATCCCCGTCAACTCCTCGAGCATCTTCAACACCGTCGGATCATCATGCCCGAGTATGTCGAGCTTCACCAATCGAGAACTGATCGAATGATAATCAAAATGCGTCGTGATCGTCGCCTTCTCTTTGTCGTCGGCGGGATGCTGGATCGGAGTGAAGTAGTGAATATCCATGTCGCGCGGCACGACCATGATCCCCGCGGGGTGCTGACCGCTCGTCCGCTTGACGCCGACCACGCCCTCAACCTTTTTCGAGATGAACGCGCCGTGCTTGGGGAGATTTTTGCTCTCATAATATTTTTTGACGAGCCCGTAGGCGGTCTTGTCGGCAACCGTCGTGATCGAGCCCGCGCGATAGACATTGTGCTTGCCGAATAAAACTTCGGTGTACTTATGCGCCGTCGATTGATACACGCCCGAAAAGTTCAGGTCGATGTCGGGAACTTTATCGCCGTCGAATCCCAAAAACACCGCAAACGGAATGTCATGCCCGTCCTTCATCATGGGCTCGCCGCACTTCGGACAAATTTTGTCGGGCAGATCGTAGCCGCAGCCGAACGAGCCGTCGGTGATGAACTCCGAGTGCAAACACTTCGGGCAATGCCAATGCGGCGGCAACGGATTGACTTCAGTGATGCCCGTCAAGGTGGCGACCAGCGACGAGCCCACCGACCCGCGCGAGCCGACCAGATATCCGTCGTCGTTGGATTTTTTGACGAGCTTTTGAGCGATCAGATAAAGCACCGCAAAGCCGTGATTGATGATCGGACGGAGCTCTTCTTCGATCCGATCGGCAACGAGCGACGGGAGCGGATCGCCGTAAATTTTCTTCGCCCGAGCATAAGTCATTTGACGAATTTCGTCATCGGCGCCCGGGATCGATGGCGCGTATAATCCGTCGGGGATCGGCTTCAAATTTTCGATCGAATCGGCAATTCCGCGCGGATTGGTGACGACCGCCGCATACGCCGTGTCGCTGTCGAGATAATCAAACTCCGCCAACATCTCATCGGTCGTGCGCAAATAAATCGGCGGCTGATGATCGGCGTCACTGAATCCCTTCCCCGATTGCAGGATCGCCCGATAAATTTTATCCTCGGGATTGAGATAATGCACGTCGCATGTCGCCACCAACGGTTTTTTCAATCGCTCCGCCAATTTCGCGACTTTGATGTTGATCGCGCGGAGATCGTCGTCCGTTTCGATGTCGGGATGACTTGTCGACCGCTTCAAAAAATCGTTGTTGTGAATCGGTTGAATTTCGAGATAATCATAGAACTCCGCAATCTCGATCAGTTTTTCGTCCGACTCACCCGCGACTATCGCCCGAATAATTTCTCCCGCCTCGCACGCCGACCCGAGGATCAATCCTTCGCGATAATCGGCAAGAATTTTTTTCGGAATGCGCGGCTTATGATGCAGGTACTTCAAATTCGACAGCGACACCAATTTATATAAATTTTCGAGCCCGATCCGATTGCGCGCGAGAATTATTATGTGGTTGGAGGACTTCTGCTGCTCGTCGTCGCCGACAAGATATCCCTCCATGCCGTAAATCACTTTGAAGTTGACGCCCTTCTTGCGCAACTTCTCGACGGTCTGAGCGGCTTCGGGAAATGCCTGAACGACGCCGTGATCGGTGACGGCAATCGAATCCCAACCCCAACGTGCGGCGGTCTCGATCAGTTTTTCGACGGGAACAACCGCGTCCATCATTGACATCGTCGTATGCGCGTGGAGCTCGGTGCGCTTGACGGGAGCATCGTCGGTGCGCTCGACCGTCGCGACCTCACTGACGCTGTCGAAGTAAAAAACTTTTTCGTGCGCGTACTCGTCATCTTTGACGGTGCCCTTCACTCGCACGCGCCGATAATTTTTGAGCTGCTCGACGAGCGCGGCGGCTTTATCTTTATCCTTCTTGAAAATATGTTTACAGATGATGCCGTCGGAGTCGTCGGCGAGCCCGAACGTGACAATGGGGATGCCCGACTTGGTCGTGGTGAGCTTGACGCCGTACTGCTCATCTTTGCAGACAACGCCCTCGATCACGATGCCCTTAGCTCCGACGACGGCTCCGGCAATCGAATCCGATGCGGGCGGCAACGGCGGAGGCGGCGGCTCAATTTTTTTCGGCGGCGGGGCGATCGGTTTTTCTTCCTTGAGCGGAACATCGATCGGCTCGACAATCGGCGCGGGCTCCGCCTCTTCGACAATCGGCTCGGGCTCTTTACCTTCGTTTAAAGCCTCCCGCAGATCATTCATCAACTGATCTTTTTTCTCCGCCCCTTTGACTTCCTCCAGTTCTATGCTCGAAACCGAAAACCGTTCTTTCAGCATTAAAAATATGGGCGCAACTTCCTCCGGCACGTTTAAATTTTTTTGGGGAATAAAAATAATAGCCCGCTCGGAGCCGATTTCTATTCGGAGCGCGGCTTCAAAAAATTTTTTGCAGACGCCCGTCAATCTTTGCGCTCGAATAAAATTTTCGATGCCTTTCTTTTCAACGTACATTATTTTTATTCCTCCGGATCGTAGATTGCCCGGTACTTGAGCCGACATTTGAGCACGCGCATTATACGCCGCCAACGTCAACGCATCATTGTGATCAAATTCGTCCTGCAGGTCGGCGAGATACCAAATCCCGTATCGAATGTTGCGCTCGGGCTCGTAAAGGCGCTTGATATCGTCGAGCGGCTAAAAATTTTTTGCAGACGCCCGTCAATCTTTGCGCTCGAATAAAATTTTCGATGCCTTTCTTTTCAACGTACATTATTTTTATTCCTCCGGATCGTAGATTGCCCGGTA
>CALGGP010000416.1 GCA_937915885.1 uncultured Selenomonadales bacterium
GCTCCTTTTCCTACCACCCCGACAAAATTTTTATCATCGATTAAAAGAATGGCGGCGTCCGCCCCGCGTTCAGGCGGCGACGCCTTTTCTTCCATGCTGATCGATGGTGCATCGGGCACAAAAAAAATAATGCCGTCGCACAGACTGACGTCGGCTCAACAATTTATCCTAGAAACCTTTGCGTTTGAACATCGTCGCCAACCGATCACTGTCGAACTCGATGATCGTCGGACGCCCATGCGGACACGTGTACGGGTATTTTGTCTTCGCCAGCTCATTCAACAACGTCTGCATCTGTCGAACGTTGAGCTCCTGCCCCGCTTTGATCGCCGCTCGACACGCCGTCATCGCCAGGCACGCCTCACGAATATTTTTCGCCAACACTTTTTTTTGTTGCTCGTCGTCGCCGAACGACGTGTCCATTGTCGGCAGACTCGACAATATTTCCCGCAACATGCTCTCCGCGTCCGCATCAATCACATCAACCGGCACCTCCGCCAAGCGCCAGACTCCGTCGCCCCCGCGCTCGAGCGTGAAGCCCAACTGATGAAACAGCTCCAAATTATTTTCGATCACCCGCTGCTCGCGCTCATCAAAGTCGAGCGGTTGAGGCATCAATAATTGCTGCGCCGGTATCCCGTCCGTATATCCCGACAGCCGATCGAATATGATCCGCTCGTGCGCCGCGTGCTGGTCGACCAAATACAGCCCGTCGTCGCCCTTCGCCACGATGTAGCACAGCGCCACCTGCCCAATCGGAATTATTTTTTTCGGCTCCATCCGCTCCTCGAACAGCGACCTTTCCGGCGGCTCCGACTTCGGCTTTTCGATCGGCTTTTCGATTGATTTTTCGATTGGCTTATCGATCGACGGTTTATCAATCGGCTTTTCAATCGGTTTTTCGATCGGCTTATCGATCGGCTTATCGATCGGTTTTTCAATCGGAGGAGGCGGTTCTTTTTTTACGGGCGTCGGCGCCGCTATTTTACTCAACTCGTCCGCATCGTCTTCATTAGCAAATTGCCGACGCTCGAGCGCTTGCGTCACCGCATACCGCACCGCACGATAGATTTCCCCGTCGTCCTCGAATCGCACTTCAGCTTTCTGAGGGTGCACGTTGAAGTCGAGCATCGACGGCGCCAACTCGATCGACAGCACCACCAACGGATAATTGCCCTTCGGCACCAGCGACAGATACGCGTCCTCGATCGCTTTCGAGATCATTCGATTGCCGATCACCCGCCCGTTGACGATGAACGTCTGACACGATCGATAACTCTTCACCACGTTCGGCTTCGACACCAGCCCGTTGATCCGAAAATTTTCGTCGCGCCGATCCTTAAATTCGATCAGCATCATCGACTCGGCGATATCCCGCCCGTAAATACTTTCGACGCACTCAATCAGCTTGCCGCTGCCGGGCGTGCTCATCGACAATTTATTTCCGTTGATCAGTTTGAACGCGATCGACGGTCGCGACAGCGCCAGCTTCATCAGAAATTCGCTGATCTTGCCGCTTTCGCTCGACGCCTGCTTCAAAAATTTTTTCCGCGCGGGAGTATTAAAAAATAAATCTTCGACGAGCACCGTCGTCCCGAGCGCGCACCCTTGAGGCTCGATCAATTGATCGTGACCGCCCGTCAAGCGCACCAACGTCCCGAGTTCGTTGCCTTCCTGTCGAGTCCACATCGAAAATTTAGAGACTGCCGCGATCGTCGGGAGCGCCTCGCCGCGAAAGCCGAGCGTCGTCACCAATTGCAGGTCGTTGACCGACGACAATTTACTCGTCGCGTGCGATCGGATCGCAAGGCTGGCGTCCTCACCGTTCATGCCGACGCCGTTGTCACTCACCTTGATATAAGTCTTGCCGCCGTTTTGAATTTCGACGGCGATTCGCGAGGCTCCGGCATCGATGGCGTTCTCGACGAGCTCTTTGACGACCGACGCGGGGCGCTCGACCACCTCACCCGCCGCAATTTTATTTATGGTGTTTACGTCCAAAAGTTTGACGCTCAAATGCGCAACTCCTTTCAATCGGCGCCCGCCTTGCGCCGCAACCGTTTACGTCACTCGAAACCGACTCGTCGATAAAATGAAAGCGCCCGACAACGAGCCGTGCCCTCGAGCCGCCCCCTTTCAATCGGCGCCCGCCTTGCGCCGCAACCGTTTACGTCACTCGAAACCGAC
>CALGGP010000417.1 GCA_937915885.1 uncultured Selenomonadales bacterium
TGCCCCGCGCGCGGCGCCTTATTTGAAAAAAATTTTTTCAGGGCGGGCGGGCGGGATCAAAAATTTTTTTCCGTCACTCCGAGCCCCAAAAATCGACGGGCGAGCTGAAAACTTATTTACTGTTGAGAATATCTCGGAGCATTCCGATCGAGCCGTCGTCGAACACAAACCGCGCGTTCGTCGGTCGCCCCGTTATTTCTTCAATGTCTTCGACGTTGATCGTCAGCGCCTCGACCGGATTCACCAGCTCGTAGACCGACGGCTTGATCTCATCGGATTTGAGCCAATATCGGATCAACGGATTGATGCTCCGCTCCTCCGTCTGATACGCACGCTCCACTTTCTTCACGTCCGATCCGATCCGCTCGAAAAAAATCATGTTGCCGAGCACTTTGAATTTCGTCCGCGGCAGCAACGCCAAAAATTTTTTCAGCGGCACCTTCTGATCCTCGTTCATATAACTGATCTCGATGTCGTTGAAATTCGGCTCAAAATATTTGTCGCGGTCGTCCATCTCCGCATATTCCTTGCAAACCACGTCGTCATACCAATTGTCGAGCGGACGGTTGTTGGTGTTGTACTGATAAACGACTTTTGCGCCCGAGCCGGGCTTGGGCTTGATCGGCAGACTGAACACGATCTCCTTCGACGCGTCACGATACGTCAGATAATAACTGTCGTCGAGCACGAAAAACAAATCGCGGTGCCGCGTCTTGATATTCAAAAAGTGCAGCCCCTGCCGCCGGTATTCGTCAAGCAGTTCGTTAAACAGGTTTTGCATCTGATTCACTCCTCATTAACGCACGTTGCCATGCTCCGCCTTGCGAATCTCCTGATTGATGTCGACCGCGAAGTCGCGCGCATGAAATTCTTTCGTGTCCGGAACGATCATCTCAATCCGACTGACTTCATCGAGCGACGCCACACCGTTTTTGAGATTGAGCTCCATCACATGTCCGCCGTGTCGACGATCCGCCGTGATGAAATGAAAATGCCAGCCGACCGCATTCAAACCGCTCATATACGCGGGGCAATACAAGCCGACGATCGTCCCGTCAATGTTGTCGAGCGTGAACTCCGTCTGATCTTTTTCGAGCGCCTTCAACAGCGTCGGATACGGTTTCTTCTGTGCGTATTCGCTCCGAAAATGAATCGAATTGAACAGCCCCTCGAGCTTGATCACGTAGAAAGAATTGCGCCCGTTTTTTTCGACGAGTGCATTCAATTGCTTTTCGAGCTCCGCCTTCGTCGACACATTGCGCAATTTCTTGCTGAAGTCCTCATTGAAGAACGCGACGTTCGAGAACGGCACCGTCACCGAATCGTCGACGCGCACGATCGAGCTGTCGGCGATCGCCTGATACACAACGCCGTCGAGCACAATCATCTCGCCGTTGAGCCCGTCGAACGTACCGATGCCCGTATCGCCATGCTGTTTCAATTCGCCGACGGTGATCGAGCCTTCGAGCCCGCCCTTTGCAAGCGACTGCATCGGACCGACTTGATAGATCACTCCGCCGCGCAACGCCGCAAACGCCGTCGTCGCCATTAAGCACAGCGCCAATGCCAACACAAAAATTTTTTTCATCGATAATCATCCTTTCAATCGTTGAAGAATTTTTTGATCAGTTGAGCGATCTCGACGGCATGACTTTCGAGCGCGAAATGTCCGCTGTCGACAAAATGAATTTCGGCGTCGGGAACGTCGCGCTTGAATGCCTCCGCGCCCGCCGGTATGAACGACGGATCATTTTTGCCCCACACCGCCAACAAGCGCGGTCGATGCTCCCTCAAATACGCTTGAAATGTCGGATAAAGCCGCACGTTCGATTGATAGTCGAAAATCAAATCGGATTGAATCTCGTCGTAACCGTCGCGCCGACTGTAAAAAATGTCGAGCGAATAGCCGTCGGGCGACACCGCCCCGTCGGGAGTGCCGAAGGTATATTGCCCGATGATCGTCTCGGGCGCGAACGCCGATTTATATTGCTCGCGAAGTTCCTTTGTCGGGTGCTCCCAATATTCGGCGCGCGCCGCCCATTTCGCACCGAACCCGTCCGTGTAGACGTTGCCGTTTTGACTGACGATGCCGAGGATCGAGTCGGGATGTTTGACTGCCAATCGAAAACCGATCGGCGCGCCGTAATCGAAAACGTACATGAAAAATTTTTCGATGCCGACGGCTTGACGGAACTCGTCAACGACATCGGCAATGTTGTCGAAGGTGTACTCGAATGCTCCGCGCGGAGACATGTCGGATTGCCCGAAGCCGGGATAATCGGGCGCAACGTTTTTATACTGCATTGCAATCGCCTCACATCAGATAACGCAGATAGACGTAGACGGTCGACAGCACGATCGTAAAGATCATGATCGGGAAACCGACTTTGAAGTAGTCGATGAAAGTAATTCGGACGCCGCGCGCCGCCGCCAGCCCCGCGACGATCAAATTCGCCGACGCTCCGACCAGCGTCCCGTTGCCGCCCAAGCATGCGCCCAGCGCCAACGACCACCAGATCGGCTCGAGATTGCTGATGCCCATCGATCCCATGTCTTGGATCAACGGGATCATCGTCGCGACGAACGGAATGTTGTCGAGCACCGACGACACGATCGCGAGCAGCATCGCCATGAACAGCTTCAGCTTGAACCGGAGCGCAATGACGATGATCGCGGCGGGGGCCAGGTAGCGGACCAGGAAGGTGATGATGTCGATCAGCCAGGCCGGGATGTGGAGCGAACCGCTGTTGGACAGTTCGTCGTGGATGACCTGCCGGCCCAGTTTCCAGCCCACGAAGAGAACGACCAGCAGGCCGCCGATCAGCATCAGGACATTGGCCGAAACAAAGTCGAAGAAGTCGAAAATGGTCTTGCCGAAAATCTTCCAGTCGCGCAATACGCCCAGGGAAAGGGAGCACAGGCAGCCGAGCACCCAGAGAACCGACAAGGTGATCGCGACGGCGCTGCGCCGTTTGAGATGGAATTCCTCGATACAGAAGGCGACAATCACCTCCAGCAGTGAAATTGACGAGGTCAGGGCCGCCAGCAGCAGGGCGATGAAGAACAGGATGGCAATGACGCCGCCCAGTGGAAGTTGGCTGAAGATATGCGGCAGGGTGATGAAGACCAGGCCCGG